>NZ_RZQG01001878.1:0-388 GCF_003998635.1 Mesorhizobium sp. M7D.F.Ca.US.004.03.1.1 | reverse complement strand
GCGCAAGATCGGCTGATCTGCCGGCTTCTATACGTCCTATCTTACCTTTGAACGGCGTCGTATCGCCTCCGCCCTCGGTCGCCATCTGGAAGACTTCACAGCACGTCAACACCCCGGCAGCCCCCATGCCGGGCGTGCGATTGGAATGAAGGACAAGCCGCATCTCTTGTAACATGTCCCGGTCATCGTTGATGCCAGCCTCGTCGATACCCATGGCCACGCCTATGTTTCGACGGCGCATTGCCAAAACAGGGGCTGCTCCGCTGCGCAGCCTCATGTTCGAACTGCAATTGTGGCAGATATGGACGCCGGCCTCTGCAATCTGGTCGAGACCGGCTTCGTCTAGCCATACGCCATGACCCAAGGTCAGACGCTCGTTCAGCAGATC
>NZ_RZQG01001877.1:0-389 GCF_003998635.1 Mesorhizobium sp. M7D.F.Ca.US.004.03.1.1 | reverse complement strand
GCGCTGGCGATGACGCCGTACGCGCTCACCGAAGAGGCCAGCGTCGCCCATTTTGCCAAGAGCCTTACCAAGGACCAGGGTGGGGAAGCGACACTCGAAACATTCGAACTCCGGCTCTATCTGTGGCAGGATGCGGTGGAAACGGGGTTGAAATCCGGGTCCCTGGGATTAGGCCCTGGGCCTCACCTCGAGCGCCCGCCCGTCGCCGACCGTCAATTTCTACAGCGCCCTTTCGAGGCCCATAACACCGTTCTTGACCTTTACCTGCAGGGCGGATTGCTTGCGGTGATGGCATTGGTCTGGATCGTGGGAGCCGCAATGTCGGTTGCCTGGCGAGCGGGCTTCGACGCGCTGCTGGTGCTCGGTGCGTCGACGATAATCTTCAGCAT
>NZ_RZQG01001876.1:0-389 GCF_003998635.1 Mesorhizobium sp. M7D.F.Ca.US.004.03.1.1 | reverse complement strand
GAGCGGGACGAGGAACTGGCGCTCGATCTTACGTTTTCCAGAATGGGCGATTTCGCCCCGGACAAGATTGCAGAGCAAGTTCCGCAACTGGCCGAGATCCTCAAGATGCGTCGCCAACTCGAGGAGCTGCTTGGCTTCATGGATGGCCGCGTCGACGCCGAAAAACGCATCGCGCAACTTCTGAACAACGAACCGCTTCTTGGCAAGATCGCCAGCCAGGCGCTGGCTGACGACGACAAGGTTGGGGAGTAAATCATGGCCGAACAGCAAAAGACCGCCGCCGTCGCCGCCGAGGCCGAAGCCATAGACCTTGGAGAATTCAGCGGACTCCTCGAGAAGGATTTCAAAGTCAAGAAGGACGACAGCGAGAAGCTGCAGCAACTCGTGCG
>NZ_RZQG01001875.1:0-389 GCF_003998635.1 Mesorhizobium sp. M7D.F.Ca.US.004.03.1.1 | reverse complement strand
CGACATGAAGGAATTTCGCGTCGGCATTCTCGGCGGCGAAAACGAAACCGACCGGCTGCGCAACTACCAGTGCCTCGCCGACCACTTGAAGACCGAATTCGGCTTCGAAAAGGTCTCGCTGTTCCCCGCCGCCGACTATGACGGCGTCATCCAGGGCCTGCTGGGCGGCACGCTCGACTTCGCCGAACTCGGCGCTTCCGGCTACGCCAGCGTCGTTCTCAAGGACCCGAAGGCAGTCACCCCGATCCTCACCACCCAGCAGACCGACGGCGCCACCGGCTACTATTCGATCGGCCTGGCGCTAAAATCCTCCGGCATCACCGACATCAAGTCGGCCAAGGGCAAGAAGCTCGGCTACGCCGATCCGGATTCGACCTCCGGCTACCTGA
>NZ_RZQG01001874.1:0-391 GCF_003998635.1 Mesorhizobium sp. M7D.F.Ca.US.004.03.1.1 | reverse complement strand
GATTTCGGCTGGTCAGCAGAACGTCGCAGCCCTCCTCGGCCAACATGCGCGCAATGCCCAGCCCGAGCCCTTGGCTCGACGCCATCACCAACGCTCGTCTGGAAGCCAGCCCCAAATTCATTCTTCCTCCGACCCCAGTCAGCCAAGCAGCCCGAACGTGGTTGCAGTTCGGTCGACAATGTGTATACCAGTGTGCAACACAGCGCGGAATGGCGTGATGTGTCAAGCGTCTTATGACGAGTTTCGACAGGCTGGCGTCTCATGCCGCGACATCGGGGACGCGCACGGGAGGCACTATGATTTACGACGTCACGATCCTTGGCTTGAAGCCAAATACCTACGGCACCGTCTTGCCGCTATTGCCCCAGGGCATTGCCGCGGAAGTCAAGCA
>NZ_RZQG01001873.1:0-391 GCF_003998635.1 Mesorhizobium sp. M7D.F.Ca.US.004.03.1.1 | reverse complement strand
CGCAGGGCCAGAGGAGAGGGCGGCTGGCGCGGGGCGGGGGCGCTGGAGAGAAAGGAAAGTCACCATGTCGATGATATTCATAGGTGGATCACGCGAGATATTCGAGCTGCCGGAACCTGCCATCACTCGCATCGGCGCAATCGTTGCTGCCGAGCACGGCGTGCTGATTGGCGACGCCTCGGGAGCCGATGCCGAGGCGCAGGGCCTGCTCGCGGGTTACAGGTACGACTATGTCGGCGTCTTCCATGCCGGCAAGGAGCCCCTCAACAATCTGGGCGACTGGGCCGCCTACCATGTTCCTCCTCCTGAGGATGCCAGAGGGGACTTTGTTCACGCCGCCAAAGACCGGGAGATGGCGCGGCGCGCCGACTTTGGCATGATGGTCTGGGAC
>NZ_RZQG01001872.1:0-393 GCF_003998635.1 Mesorhizobium sp. M7D.F.Ca.US.004.03.1.1 | reverse complement strand
GTAAGAAAACATGGTCGTGATGTTAGGCTCGCGACCACATCGCAGCGAATGTTCAGCCACGCCAGCGTGCAGGCGGCCATGCGATGCTTCATCGTTCGTGCAGCAAAACACCTGTGCGGACGCCGAATCCGCCGCAAATGGAATGCAAAGAAGCTCTGTAGAGGGCGCCGAGCTTGGACCGTGTATAAGCTGGGCGCCAAGCCGCGTCAGATGGCTTTGCATTGTGGTATCGCTTGTCTGGCTTACGTCTCGAAGGGAGTAGCTGCGGCTGAACGGCTTCCGTTTGACCCCGAAGCCTCGCTATATGATCGGCGCATTCATCTGGAAACGGCAACAATCGTTTCCAGATGCTGCCGCACCAGGAAGAGCTTCAAACCGGCGCTGCTGATGCGC
>NZ_RZQG01001871.1:0-394 GCF_003998635.1 Mesorhizobium sp. M7D.F.Ca.US.004.03.1.1 | reverse complement strand
TCGTTGCGCATGTCGGATACGGCTGGATTGCCGACAAGGATTTTTGCGCGCACGTCCTCAGGCAGAGGATTGGTCGCCGCCTGGAACACCTTGAGCGGCACCAGCGTCTTCTTGAGGCCCGGCCAGATGTCGCCGGTCAGCGCGTTGGTCGCCAGCACCACCTCCGGTGCGGTGACGCTTCCCGACGCGGTGAAGACGCGCCAGCCGCCCTCCACCTTCTCGATGCGGGTTGCGCGGGAGTTTTCGTGGATGGTCGCGCCTTCGTGCTCCAGCGCCGCGGCAAGGCCGATGGTCATGGCAAACGGGTTGATATGGCCCGAATTGTGCACCATCCAGCCGCCGAGATAGGGACTGCCGATGCGCGCGGTGGCTTCGTCACGGTCCAGGCTGGAGA
>NZ_RZQG01001870.1:0-395 GCF_003998635.1 Mesorhizobium sp. M7D.F.Ca.US.004.03.1.1 | reverse complement strand
ATTGCGGCCCGATGCTCCAAATCCTGGCTCGTCTGCTTCGATCAGGGCGACGTTAACGCCAGCTTCAGCAAGATGCAAAGTGAGTGAAAGTCCCAGGAGTCCCGCACCAACCACCACCACGTCGGCGGTACCTGCGCCTTCCAGCCGCGGACCAATCGGGGCGGCTGGGGTCAGGGCGGACCACAGAGAACGGTGAAATGTCTCTTCTACCGCCATCCGCGAAACCTCTCATACGTCACATTTCAAACAGAAGTGCGGTTATATATATCACGAAATATTCCAATGAGAAGGTGCGAATTGGATGCGTGCGCGATGGGGAACTGGCATTCGTGAAACTGCCCAGCCAGGGGATTGATCTCAATGCTAATATCCTATTTGATATCTTACGAAGGGGC
>NZ_RZQG01000186.1:0-8101 GCF_003998635.1 Mesorhizobium sp. M7D.F.Ca.US.004.03.1.1 | reverse complement strand
GACCACCTCATCCTTGGCGAAGATTTCGGTCTTCTCGAAAGAGCGGACGCCCCAGTCGAGCAGCTTCCGCGCCTCCTCGGCACGTTCCTTGTCGTTGGCCAGTCCGCTCATCGCTGCGATCACCCGCGTGCCGTTGTGGCTGACCGAACCGACGATGCCGAACCCCGAGGCCTCGCTCGCGCCGACCGCCAGGCCATCGGCGCCGATGTCCATCGCCAGCAGCGGATTGCGGTTCCTCTGCGAGATCTTGTTCCAGGTAAAATCCTTCTGGCCGTAATAGCGATAGAAATCCGGATAATCGCGCCACAGGTGCACGGCCAGCTGCGCCAGCTCACGCACGGTAGTCTGCTGGCCATCCGCCGGAAGGCCGGTCGAATTGACGAAAGTCGAGGTCTTGAGGCCGATCTGGCGGGCGCGTTCGGTCATCTGCGCGGCAAAATTGTCTTCGGATCCGGACATGCCTTCGGCGATGATGATGCAGCCGTCATTGGCGGCCTGCACGGTCACGCCCTGGATCAGGTCCTCGAGCCGCATCGATGACTTGAGCTTGGCAAACATCGTCGATGTCCCCGAAGGCGCGCCGCCCTTGCGCCAGGCGTTTTCACTGACCACGAACGTGTCGTCGAGCTTCAGGCGCCCGGACTTGATGGCGTTGAACACCACTTCCATGGTCATCAGCTTGGCCATTGAGGCCGGCGGTATCGGCTTGTCGGCATCCTTCGAAAACAGCACCGTTCCGGTCTCTGCGTCGATCATGAAGACCTGCGCGGCTTTGGTCTCGAAAAGCTGCGCATGGGCCGGACCCTGGGAAAACAGCAGCAGGCCAAAAATTAGAAACCCGGCGAGAGGCGGGAGCAAGCGCAATTGCATGATGTTCGACCCGTTGGCCGGCACGGCCGGCAAGCCCGCGAAAAGTATCAGGCTTTTTACGCGGCGGATCAACCGCGCAGCGGAAATCCGACCTGGCTTGCGCTCAGTTGCGCACAGCCAGCGCATCGGGCGCGCCATGCGACCAGGCTGCCTGCAGCAAATCATCCAGATTGCGGTGGCCATCGGGATAGAGATTGACCGAATACCAGTCCTCTCCCTCGAGTTCCGAGCGCTGGATCTCGATCTTGCCGTATGCGGCAAGCTGAGCGGCAATGCGCTTGGCCTCCGCTGCATCCTCGAATGAACCAGCCGCGACGTAGTCGGTGGACGGACCGGCCGGTGGCGGCTGCCGCTTCCACGATTGAAGCACGTCGGCCGGCGACATGCCGTCGCCACCCAGTGCGGCAAAGGCATTGGAGGCGCGTTCCACCCGCTCGTCCGCATAGGACAGCGAGGCCACGGCAAACGGTGATTGCGGCGGCAGACTGATTTCCGGGCGTTCCGGCACGATCGGGCCGAAATCGGGCAGCGCCAGATCGCCGTAAGCCGGCGTCTGTGCCGACATCACCGGCTGGACCGAGCCTGAATCGGTCAACTGACCCGGAAACGGCACGGCGGCGGCGCCAGCAGGCAGGCTTGGCGAAGGCCCGTTCATGGCGACCATGACGCCGGTCGGCAGCCCGTCCGACGGATCCGGCGCCCTGTTGCCGGGGTGGTAGGAAGCCATCAGATACTGGTCGTCATCGCCGTCGAGCGGTGCACGGCCGACATACTCGACCTTCACTTGAGCGGTGCCGATGTTGGCATAGTCAAGCATCTGGGCTGCGCGCTCCGACACATCGATGATGCGGCCTTCGTGATACGGGCCGCGATCGTTGACGCGAACGATGACCGAACTGCCGGTCTTGAGATTGGTGACGCGGGCATAGCTTGGCAGCGGCATGGTCGGATGCGCCGCCGTCAGATGCGTCATGTCGTAGACTTCGCCATTGGCGGTAAGCCGGCCGTGGAAGGCATCGCCATACCAGGACGCCAGACCGACCTTGGCGTAGCGCTTGTCTTCCTTGGGATAATACCACTTGCCGCGGACCTGATAGGGCTTGCCGAGCTGATCCCTGCCGCCGCCACGTTGCATGCGCCCGTTCCGGGAGAACACACGCGGGCTTGCCTTCACGCCATATTCGGATTCGGAGAAATATTCCTTGGAGCGGGTCTTCTTGTAGACCATCGCTTTGGGCTCAGGTTGCGACGCGCAAGCCGCCAGCAAGGCGGCCGACACGGCCAACAACGCGACTGTAGCAGCGCGACGAAGACGCGGGTGCGTCACAGCCTGCATTTTCCTGATGTCCCCTTCAGTCTCAACTCAAGGCGCCGCATTCAACCATCAGAGGAGCCAAAACACTCACTCGACGAATTCTAACGACGCCTAAAACCCCGATCCTTTGTGCGCAGGAATTGTTTATCACGGTATTAACCGATTGTGGCCGGAACCGGGCAAGATTGTGACGGCGTCACCGTGCCGAGCGCCCTGAAAAGTCACCTCTTTTCGTTCTTCCGCGCTTAGGCAAGGTCGTGCGGCTTGCCACAGAGCGGCTGGCCCCGCTTCCGCCGGGCCATGTCTGCCGGTTGACAGGGCTTTGTCGGGCACACTAGAGCAGTGGACCGCGACAGATGGAGGAATGGCCGAGCGGTTTAAGGCACCGGTCTTGAAATTCGCTCGCTGCCGTACCTCCCCTTCCCGTTCGATGATGTTAAGTCCTTGTCTGTCAAGGCGTTGCGCCACTTGCGGGTGCCCATTGTGCGCGTCTGTCCCGTCTCGTCCCGTAGCGTTGCGTTGCAAAAACCGTAGCAACACGTTCGCTACCTGTTCACCTATTGATTCCGAGGGTTTGCTGCAACTATCGGCAAGGTTCGAGCTTGGCTTCGCAGCTCAGGTCCGATTCGTTCCTCCGATTGATTCCGACTTCGAGAAGCACGCCATGAAGCCACCAACTTACGAACTATATGGCCAGCCTGGTCGGTTGCAAGAAATGCTAGGCATAACGACCGAGATCGGCGCAAAAATTGCCGCGATTGTCACGTTCGGCTCGGCAATCGAGTACCATCTCGAACGCTATATATGGCAAGCGCTTAAGATCGAATACAAAGGTGTCCGACCCAAAACGGACCTGAAGAAGATCACGGATCTCATAGGTATGCTGGAGGGACATGCAGCGGAATTACACTCGGCTGAAGAGCGCGATTTTCTCGAGACATGGTGCACTGCCACCCGCCTGGCATTCGAGATCAGAAACGATATCGTGCACGGCTTGCCGATTAAGTTGGAAAACACCGTTGTCTTTAACCGAAATCCGCGATGGGAAGGCGAGCAGCGCAGGAAGGACTTTACGGACTTTTGGGCCGAAGACTATGCCCTGGATCGCATGAGGGCATTTATGGCAGTCATCGCTCGTATCATCGTGGAGCTTCACGGCGGTCACCTTAAACTATCCCAGATGGCTTCTCAGGCGACTGCTGTTAGAGCTATCCGCCAAGTGAAGCGGACCCTCGAGGAGCTTGCTGACCGATCCTACAATCCGACGTTCGAAAAATATTAAGAAGCGCGCCGCCACCGTGAGTCATCGGGCTTGTAAGGCCTTTGATTTTGATTGCATTGTTTTCTTAGGAAGACCTAATATGGGCAGGCGTTGAAATCGGCATTCTGGGGAGAATGTGCCATGCCTAAGGTTTCGGATCTCTTTTTCAAGACGGCTATCGTGTGGCTCATTCTGGGGATAGGCGCCGGCTTGCAGATGGCCATATCAGGCGATCACGGTGCCTTTCCTGCACATGCACACATTAACCTGCTCGGATGGGTCACAAGTGCAATCTTCGGCGGCTACTACGCCCTTAACCCGGCAAAGGCGGCCAGGAAAATCGCGATGGTCCATTACAGCCTGTACAATGTCGGGCTGGTGGTCATGCTGCCAGCTTTGTATGTGATGCTGCACGGAGGTTATACGGCGATTGAGCCGGTTGTCGCCGTCGGCTCGCTGATCGTGGCTGCTGCCGTGCTGGTATTTGCCTTCGTGGTTTTCTCAGCTGGTAGTGTGCGTTCGGTGTCTGGGTTATCGCCAGCTGCACTCTAAATTCCCGGAGAAGCCCGCGACCGTGAGGTAGCGGGCCAAGGGCGACAGTTTCAGGCTGCGCCGCCTTCCGAAGCCTTGACCGCGTCTTCCAATGCTTCTTCCGGCAGGAACGACCAGAGCAGCGCGTCAATGTCCTCAGTCTGGAGGTCGCCGTATTTGCCGGTGGCGAATTCCTTCAAGAACTCGGCCTTGACCCGGTGTTCCTCCATGGTGGTGCAACGATAGGCGCACACGGCGTTCAGTGCATAGCGTTCAGCGTCGGAGGCCTCGTTGCGTTCGTTGATCGCCTGTTCAAGCCCGACAGCGCTACGCCGTGCGCGCTCTTCCTTGATCAGCCTCTTCAACGTCCGCAGATCGGCCTGCTCGGCCTTACGGAGCGCGGCGGTCGACTGCTTGCTCAAATCGGGCGCCACCTTGGCGAGTGCCGCCAGCTTCTGTTGCTGCTCGGCGTACCGGCGCTTGATGTCGTCGCTCAGATTGGCCTCGACGCTCTCCAGTTCGCTGTAGCGAAGGCTCCGCGACTGGCCGCCGCCAATGGACAAGGGGACGTAGAGTTCGGCGGTCTTGGGCAGATACGCCTCTTCCAGGTCGGTGGCCACATCGATCGCGGAAATGAAGCGGGCATAGGCAGCGTGCTTTGCCTCGATGAGACCTTGTAGTTCACGAGACACGCTAGGGGCCGATGCGTCCCCTGCCCTGGCCTCTTGGCTGGCGACAGCTATGGCAGCCGTGGCAATTGCTGATGACGAGAGAATGGCGCGGCGATTGACATGCTGGTTCATGATTGATGTCCCTGCTTCGATTGTGGGGGGTGTTGCCCGCTCGCCAATGGTCACCGAGTCGTGGCGCTGAAGCGACCCAAAGAGACGGCGAAGCTGGGGAAAGCCTCGTGAGTTGGTCATCATAGTTTCTCTCCGGTAAACGAACGTAAGTCGGCAAGGGCGACTTGGCTGCTTAGAATGGGCATGCCTTCGGCGGCAGCTCGAACAGATGTGTTCGGCATGGCGGTATCTCCCAAACGGTTCTAGTTATCGAAACTTGTTTACTATGTCCGGTAACCTAAATCCGGGTTAGGGCATTGTCAACTGGTTTCTAGGTATGGTAACTAGAAAAAATAGTTTGAGAGGGAAAATGCTGACCACGGGGAACCAGTTGAAAGCAGCGCGGGCGCTTGCGAGCATTGAGCAAAAGGAGCTTGCGGAGTTGGTAGGCGTGAACGTGAACACAATCCGCAGCATGGAGGCAGCCGGTGCCGGCCCTATCGCCGGCCGCTCGCAAAATGTTCAGGCTGTCCAACGCGCTTTGGAGGGCCGAGGCGTCGAATTCTTGAACCACGGCAGGCCTGGTGTTCAGTTGCAGGCGCCATCGCAAATGAGCAGGCCGGGATGACCCGCCTATCTATCGCCGAAGAGCTTGAGAGCGCTGCCGACCGCATTGCGGATATGTCGCGGCCAGATTTGCAGATCATCCTTCGGCGGGCCGCCCTGATGCTCCGGAATGTGTCTGGCGTGCCGCTGGAGCCTCCAATCGAAGACGCGCTGAACTCCATAGCCGCAGAGATGAAGATGAGCCGTCCAGACCTCATCGCGACTATCTTGCGGGACTGGCTGGAGACTAACGCCTACCTGCCGGTCCATGAGTTTGACGACGACACGACAACGGATGGGCGTGCGTGATGCTCCATCGTCACATTGCGCCACTGACGTCAGTCAAGTATTAGCTGACTAGACAACAAAGGGACCAATCAGCATATGACCGATCAAACTGAAAACCGCAGCTCTGAGCTTATCGAGTTTACGGCGGATATTGTTTCTGCCTACGTAAGCAATAACCCATTACCAGTTGCGGGGCTGTCGGACCTGATCGCTTCAGTTCATTTGTCCCTGACGGGCGTTGGCGGACCGGTAGCAGCGGCCGCAGCGTCGCAAACCCCGGCGGTCAACCCGAAGAAGTCGGTGACGCCGGACTTCATTATCTGCCTCGAAGACGGCAAGAAGTTCAAATCCCTGAAGCGGCATCTTAGCACGGACTTCGGCCTGACACCGGACGCCTATCGCGCCAAATGGAACTTGCCGCCCGACTACCCTATGACAGCTCCGAATTACGCCGCTCAGCGCTCGCAATTGGCGAAGTCCATCGGGCTTGGTCGCAAGGCTGAACCCGTCGCACCAGCCAAGAAGGCACCTGCGAAGCGGAAAGCCAAAGCGTAGTCGGCCACCACATGACGCAACGGGAAGACTCAGCTATGTCTGGAGAGCGGCGGACCTGAAGAGGACCGTCTGGCCGGCGCCATTCGGGCAACCTCCCAGCGAGGGCGCCGGCCTTTTTCCTCCTGAAATCGTCAAGCGCGCCATTGCGGGGGCGAAGCTTGCGCGCGATGCGGCGCCGGGAAGGTTCGCGTCTGCCGCCCATTGCCGCAATGGCAATGAGTACACCTTTCGGCGGTAGCCCTTAATTCGGATGCGCGTTGGCTCTTGCATTAGAGTGAGCGCATACTTCGGATCAGCCAGCACAGCGCCTCCTCGAAAGCCAAGACTGGTCAGGCCCAGCGGCCACCGCTGCTCGTCCCCACTACGACCCAACCGCTGGGCCGCCCCGGTAAAAAATCCGCTCCCGTCAGCGCTTCACCTTCGGCGTGATCTCCTCGATCTGCGCCCTAACTCCGTCCTGGACCATCGCTTGTTCAAGCGACTCGGCCTCCGCCTGGTCCTTGGTGGTCAGGACAGTGCGCCAGTGCGGCTTGTCGAAGACGCTGACGATGTAAGTTGTGGCGGGCTTGTCGGTCATCTCTTTCCCCTTGGAAAAGGCGAAAGCCCGCGCCTCTGGCGGAGAACGCGGGCCGATCAGAGTTACCCCCGATCTTCAGCAGGCAATGGAGGGCACCGCCCGCTGCCAAGCACAAACTTTCAGACACAGCTAATGTTCCGTCAAGCCATCCGATCGAAAGTCGGTTTCCATCCGCGGTGGCGCCTACCCAGCCGTGGGCGGTCTAACCGGCCCCGTGGTGTGCCACTGGATGAACGCGACTTCCTTCCCCGTCACGTCCCGCACGGCCTTCAACAGCACCTCATGCAAGACACGCGTAGCCCGGTAGTGGTCGCAGTGTGGCGATATGAACGGCTTCACGATGCTGAGGTGCAGCGCTTCTGCTGCCACCAGAAAGCGCTCGATTTCAGCCTGCGATAATTGCTTTGACGGTTTCGACCTAGCCATTGCGACACCTTTTGAGAGTCGCCCCACCTAAGAACAAAAAAGGAACATTTTGCTTGATCGTCAAGCCCAGCCGTGGAATCTTTATGTATGAGTGACGAGCCTCTGAAGCTTCCCGAAGGCATCCCAGCAGCGACGCGTGACCGCGCCAGCGTGCTGGGCCACACATGCGAACACGAGGGTTGCGGCAAGGTCGCAGGATGGGGCTTCGCCCGGCCGCGAAAGGAATCTCACTGGTTCTGCTATGAGCACCGCGGCGACGGTGATCGCTACCTCTAGACGTCGAACAGGTCAGTCGGCCCCAAGCCGATCTCGTCAATGATGTCGGGCGTGTTGTTGCGCGGGCTACCGACCTTGGTGTCAATCGGCCACATCTTCATCAGTTCGGATGGATAGGGCTTCATGAGGTCGCGCGGATCTGGCTCCGGCCCGAGCCAGCGCATGAAATCCGATGGCGTCAGGATGACCGGCATGCGGTCGTGGATAGTCGCCATCAGATCATTTGGCTCGCACGTCACCACTGCAAAAGTCCGGATGAGTTCGCCTGTCGTCTTGTCGGCATATTCTTCCCAGATGCCAGCCAGGGCGAACGGATCGCCGGACTTCATAGCGATGGCATATGGCTGCTTTTTCTTGCCGGATGGATCGAGCTTCTGCCACTCAAAGTAGCCATCTATCGGCACAAGGCAGCGACGCGATACATAGGCCTTCCGAAACAACCCGTTGCTTGCGATGGTTTCGCAGCGAGCGTTGACTGGTGGCGGGCGCCCGCCACCGTCTCGAGCCCAGCCAGGCACTAGCCCCCATCGCGCTGAAACGAAGCCGGCTATGCTGGTGGAAAGCTCTTCGCGGATGATGATTGGATAATTCAGGCTGGGCGCACCGTTCCAGAT
>NZ_RZQG01001869.1:0-395 GCF_003998635.1 Mesorhizobium sp. M7D.F.Ca.US.004.03.1.1 | reverse complement strand
CGGTTGCGCATCTCGACGAGCTTTCGCGGATAGAACCGATGCTGAGACGCTTGCTGCGTCGTGGCGACGAATGATCCGAACAGGTCGACTTCATTGGCGTTGGCTCTTCGCGACATGCAGCTTCTTGCACGAGCCAGTTAGATACCATGTAAATATGAGAGCAACTGTGTCGGTCAGCGTCCGAAAAACCTATTCAATGGTATCCGATATCTGCTCGGACTTTGCCGCGGAACACCCAGTACGACCAGCCGGTGTACATCAGGATTACTGGCAACAACACAAGAGTGCCGACGAGCAGGAAAGCCTGGGTGCGTTCTGAAGAAGCCGATTCCCAGAGCGTGAAATGGTAGGGAACGATCATCGGGAAGAGGCTGATGGCGATCCCGACATAGGAA
>NZ_RZQG01001868.1:0-397 GCF_003998635.1 Mesorhizobium sp. M7D.F.Ca.US.004.03.1.1 | reverse complement strand
CCTCGTAGGTAATGGCGCCACAATGGCAGCCGCCGTCGAGTTTCATCTTCGCTCCTCCAGAATTCTCGACGATCTTAGCGGGGCAAGGCCGCGAGGCAACGGCGCAGCGCTAGTCCAGCGCCGGATCGGATGCGGTCTCGATCAGCTTGCGCCGTTTTTCCCAGGTGCCTGACGTCTGCGGCTTGACGAACAGCCGCGTGATCTCCGGCATCTCTTTTTTCAGCTTCGCCTCCAGACGCTCCACACAGGCTTCGATCTCCGGCGCCGTCAGATGATCCTCGAATTCGATGCTCAGGCCGGCGACGATCTCTGTCGGCCCCATATGGACGGTCAGGACGCCGTTTGCCCGCTGCACCGCCGGATCTTGCTGGGCGATCGCCAGCACCTGTCTCTGCAC
>NZ_RZQG01001867.1:0-397 GCF_003998635.1 Mesorhizobium sp. M7D.F.Ca.US.004.03.1.1 | reverse complement strand
GCATTGGACTGGCTGCGGCAGCGTGACATCACGGTACCGGGCGACGTTTCGATCGTCGGCTTTGACGGTGTTCCGGAAGGAGCGGTTTCCAACCCGCCGCTGACCACGATCGTCCAGCCGATCGCCGAGATGGGCCGCCTTGCCGTCAAGGCGATCCTTGAAAATGACGGCTCGTTCAGCCGGCAATCGCTGCCGGTCGAACTCCTGGTGCGGGCCTCATCCGGCCCCTCGCCCGCCTGAGCCGCCTGACGCCTCAACGCCCCATTCTTGTCGCCATCGACGACATGCCGAAGGACGCATGGACGGGCGGTGCCGGATTGTGAGCCGGCCTGCTTTTCCCGGACCAGCCGAGGCCCGAAAGCCATTCGAGATAGTAGGCGACCGCGAACTGCATGAC
>NZ_RZQG01001866.1:0-398 GCF_003998635.1 Mesorhizobium sp. M7D.F.Ca.US.004.03.1.1 | reverse complement strand
ACATTGACGCTGGCGGCAATCTGGTAGGGTACTTGCCTGGCATCGACAATGAGCTTGCCCCCCTGGCGTCCGGTTCCCATAGCGATACGGTGCCATCGGGCGGGCGCTTTGATGGCGCGTTGGGTGTGATCGCCGCGCTCGAGGCTATCAATGCTTTGAAAGACGCTGGCCATCGCCTGCGACACCCATTCGAGGTTATCGACTTTCTAGCTGAGGAGCCTAACAAATACGGCCTTTCGTGCGTTGGAAGTCGTGCCATGGCAGGCGAGCTCTCGCAAGAGAACCTCTCCTTTATCGCAGCCGATGGCTCAACGCTGGCAGAGGGAATCCATCGCATGGGAGGAGAGCCGGCCAAGCTTTCTGGGCCGCTGCGCAGTCATGGCGATATGGCGGGGTTT
>NZ_RZQG01001865.1:0-399 GCF_003998635.1 Mesorhizobium sp. M7D.F.Ca.US.004.03.1.1 | reverse complement strand
GGATCGCCGTCGGCCTTCAGCTCCGACGAAAGGCATGCCGGAACCCAGAATTCGCGCATGAATTCGCCCATTACCGTCCCACGACCGACGCGAGACAGCATTTCATTCTCTTCAGCGGTTATCATGTCTCTCTCTCTCTCGTTTCTAATCAGTTGGCCTGCGCACGAACCAGGACGCCCTTCCGGTAGAGCGCGTCCAAGGATAAATCAACCAGAGGTTGTGTTGCTGATACGTTGGTCATTGGCTGTTCGAGGAAGCGGTTGGCGGGATAGCCGACGGCCGTTGCGTAATAGGGACGGTACATGTCCCAACGAGCGCGCGCGATCGTATTGCCCATGCCCGGATCATTGCGGGCGCGACGAAGCGCGGCAATGTCGATGAGGGCCGAAACCCCCACCG
>NZ_RZQG01001864.1:0-400 GCF_003998635.1 Mesorhizobium sp. M7D.F.Ca.US.004.03.1.1 | reverse complement strand
GATAGAAGCTGGCGATCCCGAGGGTGCGGGCGCCGACTTCGGAATTCCAGCAGTAGAAGCCGCGGAAATAGAGATCCGGTTCCCCATTTGGCAGCCGCCCGGCCTCGATCGGGTTCAGATCGTCGACGAGGAACACAAAGACATCGCGATCTGACGCGTAGAGCGTCGTGGTGTCGCGGGAGATGTCGACGTGCGGATTGTAGATGCCTGTCGACCAGTCGAGCACGCCGGGTACCTTCCAACGCGTGTCGCCGGTACCGTTGCCGGCGATCTTCTGCACGGCGTCCACCAGTTCTGAGTCAAATATTCTGCCGTAATCAGGGCCTGTTACCGCTCGCAGCTCGAGGCGTCCGTTCTCGATTTCCAGCGTCTTCACCTGCTCGGCGCGGTGGTTGAGGAG
>NZ_RZQG01001863.1:0-400 GCF_003998635.1 Mesorhizobium sp. M7D.F.Ca.US.004.03.1.1 | reverse complement strand
GGTCGTTCTCGACCGCTTCGACCTGCGCCGCCGGAATGTCGACCAGCACGTAGCGACTGCCCAGCGTGCCGGCCTTCTCGCGCAGCCGCTGCAGATTGGTCTGCAACTGGCCAAGCCGGATTTGCGCCGAGACATTCATCGCCGCGTAGGTGTATTTGCCCATCGAGCCGTCTGCAGGCAGGCCGTGACGCAACTGGAAGCGCTTGACCGCCGAGTCGACGTAGGAGTCGAAAGCTGTCGAAATGCCGGCGCTCTGCGAGAGGTCGCCAGAAACCATCAGCCGCTTGCGCAACGGCACCACATCAGGATCATCGACGCCGAGCTGCAGTTTCTTGGTCGCGGGAACCTCTACCCAACCGCCCTGCCCGGCAATGTTCTGATATTGCGCGACCGCCTGTTC
>NZ_RZQG01001862.1:0-400 GCF_003998635.1 Mesorhizobium sp. M7D.F.Ca.US.004.03.1.1 | reverse complement strand
CGACAAGGCCCGCGAGAAGCATCCCGACATGGTCCTGCTCCACGGGGGCAGCCCCCGCGGCGCCGAACGCATCGCCGCCTGCTGGGCCGAGAACCGGAAGGTCACCCAGATCGCCTTCAAGCCGGACTGGAACCGTCACGCCAAGGCCGCTCCGTTCCGCCGCAACGACCAGCTTCTCTCGGTGGTGCCCTACGGCCTGATCGTCTTTCCCGGCTCCGGCATCACCGACAACCTTGCCGACAAGGCCCGTCGGCTCGGCATCCCCGTCTGGCGGTTCGCGGAGGGCGGCGCGTGAAGCGCCGGTTTCCTCGCATCCGCACCATCGAACCCGACCGGGTTCGGCCCGCTCGAAGCGCGCTGCTGATTGGACAACTCGCCGTCGACCATCGCTATGCAGGAC
>NZ_RZQG01001861.1:0-400 GCF_003998635.1 Mesorhizobium sp. M7D.F.Ca.US.004.03.1.1 | reverse complement strand
GCTCGAAATCCTCATCGAACTGGCCCATCCGGTCGACAAGCCCCCTTTTGAACAGGGCGGTGCCCAGCGAAATTCCACGAAGTGTCATCGTGCGGCTGTCGGCTGTCGGCTCCAGCCGCTCGTCGTCGATCCGGTCGGCCAGCGTCATCAGCGAATAGGTCAGCTCGAGGCCGAAATTGGCTTTGAAGCGCGCGAGATCCGTCTTGAACCGCCCGGCCAGCGAGATGTCGTCAGAATCCAGAAACGACACGAACGCGGCGTCCGGCGGCAGTTGCCGCAGCCCGGCATTGCGCGCCTTGGCGACGCCCATGTTGGATTGCTGGAACAGGCGGATGCAGGGGGTCTCGCGCATCATCGAACGAACGGCCTCCGCCGAGCCGTCGGTCGAACCGTCATCGAT
>NZ_RZQG01001860.1:0-401 GCF_003998635.1 Mesorhizobium sp. M7D.F.Ca.US.004.03.1.1 | reverse complement strand
GCATAGGGGTCCGACACCGGCCAGCGTTTGCCGAATTTTTCCGAGGCCTGGATCAGATAGGCCATCCAGCCCGCGACAGGGATCGACAGTAGTGCGATGCTTTCGCCTTGGCGCAAGCGGTCGCGGATCGGGTTGAGCAGGCGCTGGACGATCTTCTGCGAGCCGTCGGTGGCGATCTGGTGGTTGCGGTGGCGGATGGCAGTGTTGCGCAAGCGGCCGAGGCTCTGCTCGACATAGGCTGATGGATCCATGCCTGGCACCGGCGTCAGTGTCGGCAGCGTTTCCTCGACAAGCATGCGTCTGATGAAGGCCGCCAGCAGCGGGTCGGCGATGGCGTCTGATGTGTGTTCGAGGCCGGCCAGCACGCCGAGCGTGGCGAGTGTCGTCTGGGCACCGTTAAG
>NZ_RZQG01000185.1:0-8108 GCF_003998635.1 Mesorhizobium sp. M7D.F.Ca.US.004.03.1.1 | reverse complement strand
CGTCGAAATCGTGGACGCCGGCCGCCGCCATCCACATCCGCCAGTTCGGCCATGTCACGCCTTGTCGCGACCATTCGATATGGGCAAGCGTGTGATTGAAAAGATCGCGCGGTTCGCGCAGCGGCGGACCGGACGTCAAGAGGCTCGGGCTGCACACCGGAATGAGGATGTTGTCGAACAGCCGGTGGGCGCGAAGGCCCGGATATTTGCCGGCGCCGAACCGAATGCCGACATCGATGTCATCGAGTTCGAAATCCCGCACTTCGTAGGCGATGTCGAATCTCAGCTCGATATTGGGGTGATGCTTGCGAAAATCGTCGACGCGCCGCATCAGCCATTTTGACGCGAACTGTGCATCGAGAGTCACTTTCAGCAACGCGGTGCCGCGCGTCAGCTTTTGCGCCCGCGAAACGGCCCGGCCAAGCAGGTCGAGCGCGTCGGTCGACGCCTCGAAGAGCACCGTGCCCGCCTCGGTCAGCCGGATGGTGCGGCTGGTGCGCGTAAACAGCACAAGCCCAAGCTGATCCTCGATTTCCTTGATCTGGTGGCTGACGGCGGCTGGCGTCAGGCCCAGCTCGTCGGCCGCGCGAGTGAAATTGAGGTGCCTGGCCGCGGCTTCCAGCGTCCTCAAGGCGCGAGTTCCTGGCAGCAGGCGAGCCATTCTATCCTCAAATAAAACTTGATAATCTAGAGAAAACTACTCGTTTCTCACAGCGATTTCAATCTGGCATGATCCAACCATCGAAACATCATCAAGCCGGATTTGATATCCGGAGAGAACGGATCACACCATGTCCATCATCGCTTTGAATTCATCCATCGCTCGTCCGAACTGGCTGACCGAGACCCTTGACTGGTTACGTCACGCCAGGGTCGCGATCAATCTCCCACACCAGAACGTCGAAGACCTGTCGGATCGGCAACTGCGCGACGTCGGCGCCAGGCGCAAGGACATCGCACGCGCCATGGACCGCGAGATGGGCCGCCTCGGCCTTCTCGACATCGGCTGGCAGCAGTCTGGTCGTAAGGGAAGGGAGTAGGGCAGTAGGGAAAATCAAGGCGCACTGCCCTACTGCCCTACTGCCCTACCTCACCACCCTCACCACCGTCCGGTCCGACAGCAGCGGCAGCAGCCGCGCCATGGTTTGCGCCGTCACAGCCACACAGCCTTGCGTCGGCGTGAAGCCGGGGCGCGCTAGATGAAAGAAGATGGCGCTGCCGCGCCCGCGTCGGCGTGGCGCCAGGTTCCAGTCGAGCACCAGGCAGGCGTCGTAGAGCCGGTCGTCGCGCCGCATGCGTTCGTGGCTGGCGCCATAGGGAATCTTGACCGGCCTGTTATAGTTGCGGTCGTCAGGCACTTCGCACCAGCCGAGATCAGGCCCGATCGGCGTCATCGCCAGACGGGTCTTGCGGCCGCTGGTGAACTGATCTCCCCGGAAATATCCCGACAGGATCCGCATCGAGGCCAGCGGCGTGGCGCCGTCGCCTTCGCGCTTGCCGGCCGAGATGCCGCCCCGCCCCAGCGCACAGGCAAACACCGTTTTGCCGGCCTGCAGCAGGCCCTGGCTTGGATGACCGGGCCTGGCCCGCACGGTCAGCACGCGCAGCCCTTTTCGCAAAATTGCGCCGGCTGCATTGCGATCGTGTTTTTTCTTGTATGATCGTGCCACGGAACAAATCACTGTGATCGGGTGTTGTGCCGGTCAGCTTCCGCATAAACAGGCAGCGGTCAACTGAATTTTCTTTTCAAAACAACGGATTGATCCATGACTTCACGCACCATTCTGATCGTCGACGACGATGACGACCTGCGCGGCACACTGGTCGAGCAATTGTCCCTTTACGAGGAATTCGACGTGCTGCAGGAATCGACTGCGGCAAAAGGTGTCGCCGCCGCACGCGGCGGCCTCATCGATCTGCTCATCATGGATGTCGGGCTGCCCGACATGGACGGCCGCGAAGCGGTGAAGATCCTGCGCAAGGGCGGCTACAAGGCGCCCATCATCATGCTCACCGGCCACGACACCGATTCGGATACGATTCTGGGTCTCGAGGCCGGCGCCAACGACTATGTGACGAAGCCGTTCCGCTTCGCCGTGCTGCTTGCGCGCATCCGGGCGCAATTGCGCCAGCATGAGCAGAGCGAGGACGCCACCTTCTCGGTCGGGCCCTACACCTTCAAGCCCAGCCAAAAACTGCTGCTCGACCCGCGCGGCGGCAAGGTGCGGCTGACGGAGAAGGAGGCCTCGATCATCAAATATCTCTATCGCGCCGACCAGAAGGTGGTGACGCGCGATGTGCTGCTCGAGGAAGTCTGGGGCTACAATTCCGGCGTCACCACGCACACGCTGGAAACCCATGTCTACCGGCTGCGTCAGAAGATCGAGCGCGATCCTTCCAATGCGGAAATTCTTGTGACAGAAAGCGGCGGCTACAAGCTGGTTCCTTAAACATTTCATTATCCAATGAGCGGTCGGGCGGGGACGCTTTTCGGGTACGGTCCTGAAGCTGGAGGTGGTTTGGATCGAACTCGCAGAGGAGGAGTCGGACTGTCGGTTCGGGGACATAGCTAGATGGCGCTGGATGACGACATCCGCATCCTGTCCGCCGTGAGGCTCTTCGAGGGCTTCACGCAGGAACAGCTGCGCCTGCTCGCCTTTGGCGCCGAGAACACCAGGCTGAGCGCCAACCACAAGCTTTACCGCGAGGAGGACGAGGCCGATTCTGCCTATATCGTGGTCAGCGGGCGCATCGTGCTCTACCGTGAGCAGAATGGCGAACGCATCCCGATAGGCACGGCCGGCCCCGGCACGATCCTGAGCGAACTGGCATTGATCGCCGACACCAATCGGCTGACCAGCGCGTCGGCCGAAATCGATTCGGAAGTGATGCGGCTCAGCCGCAAGATGTTCCGCCGCATCCTGGAGGAATACCCCGAGATCGCGGTCAAGCTCCACCAGCGCATCTCCGAGGAATTTCAGGCGATGATCCGCCGCATCGAGGAACTGGCGCCACGCTTCTCTGGCTGAGGCGCACATGAACTTCCAGCTCGTACGCGCTACCGGAAATGACCTGCCCTTCATCATGGCGACCGAGCGGCGCGAGGGCTATGACGCCTTTGTCGGGCGCTGGGACGAGGCGCGTCATCGCGAGGCCCTTTTCGACGACAGTCATGCCTATTTTGTCGGTGTCGATGGTTCAGTGCCGATCGGCTTCGTCATCCTTCGCCAATGGGCCTCTGCCGAGCGCGTGACGCTGGTCAAGCGCATCGCCGTCATCGCACCAGGACAAGGCCACGGCAGAATGCTTCTGGCAGCGACGGTTGATCGGGTTTTCGTCGAGACCGACGCCTATCGGCTCTGCATTGGGCTTTTCCCGGACAATCATCGCGCCCGGCGCGCCTACGAAGCTGTCGGCTTCACGGCTGAGGGTATTTCGCGCGGCAGCGCGTTTTTCAAAGGCGTGCACCGCGACGAGCTGGTCATGGCGCAACTGCGGCCGGAGTGGGAGGATCGCCGACGGGTTGGCCATCCCGTTGCCCGGACCTGAGCGCCGAGGTTCCGTTGACAGGCAAGAGGTGAAATCCTACAGAACCTCGAAGGCGGGCGGCCCAGCAGGCACCGCCACCACCAAGCTCCTGGGGGGAGCGAGGCATGCTGCCAGCTCGGTACGAGACGATTATCTTGTATTCCCGCAATGACGCGTTCGGCGACGGATTGATCCGGATTCCGGCTTTGCGCGCCGCCAGAACGGCATTCCCCGATAGTTTTATCGTCTACGGAACCACCGGGTCATCGACCCTTGAACACGTCCTCAATCGCCATGTCGATCACCTCGTCGATGCGATCAATGTGCGGACGCCCCTGATGCAGCTGGTGGCCAGCCACCGCAAGGGCAAGGGGCGATTGGCCGTTGTCGATTTCCGCATCTCGGGGCGTTGGCTGCTTCAGACCTGGGGCTCGCTGCTCGGTCGCGGTATCGCCTATGAGGCGAACTTCCCGGCTTTCGCTCTTTCCTGGCGCCCGGGCCAAAAATCCGAAGCACGGCCCGAGCGCAACGCATGGCGCTACCACCGCCTCATCGAGCGTCTTGCGGGCAAACGGTTGCCTTTCGATCATCGCCTGGAGCCCACCCCAGCCGCCCGGGCGGCGGCCAGGAGCCTGGGGGACGGCAAGCATGCTCCATTGATCGTTATCGCGGCGCATGGCGATGGCGGCAAACGCATGACCGCGGATCAGGTTGTCGCGATATCCGACAGTATGATCGCCGACGGGGCAAACCTTCTCTACGTGAAAACGCCAGGCGACGGCCCTGATATGGCTGAACTGGCTCAACGCGCGCCCAAGTTGCAGCTTGTCGATTCCGGTACGGTCGAGGGTGTCAATGTCAGCGATGTTCTGCTGGCGCTAGGGGAGTTTGCCGATCTTTACATTGGCGCCGAAGGCGGCACGGCACATCTCATGGCAGCGGTGATGACGCCGATGGTTATCGTCAGTGGCGGTGCCAGCATGGCCCGTTGGCGGCCGCTTTCGAACTGCGTGGACGTGATCGAATCCCGCCATGCAAGTCCAACCGGCCTGGTCGCCAATGTCCCGGCGCCGATAATCATCGAAGCGGCCCAGCGCATGCTGGCGACGCGCCACCGCGTCCATCCCCATCTGCTGGATCACGCGGCAGACCTGTCAGCGCAGCTGTCGCCCAACAAAGACTTGAAGCACGCCATTTGAATTTGGAAGCGCAGGAAGCCGCCGTTTGCAGGCTGGCCTCACCTGAATATCGACGCACCTAATCCAGATCGAACCGCGCGATGACGGGCACATGGTCCGACGGGCGCTCCCAGCCGCGCGCCAAGCGCAGGATCTCGTAGCCGGAAAAGCTGGACACCAGATTCGGCGACGACCAGACATGGTCGAGCCGCCGGCCGCGGTTCGAGGCTTCCCAATCCTGCGCGCGGTAACTCCACCAAGTGTAGAGCTTCTGCTCATGCGGCACGTTGAGCCGCATCAGATCGATCCAGTTGCCGGCGAGACGCATCGCCTCGAAATTTTCCGTCTCGACCGGCGTGTGGCTGACCACATTGAGCAATTGCTTGTGTGACCAGACGTCGTGTTCGAGCGGGGCGATGTTGAGGTCCCCGACCAGCACCGAGCCGGACACCTCGTCATGTTCTGCCCGGATGGCATTCATCTCGGCGACGAAATCGAGCTTGTGCTTGAACTTCCTGTTGATGACAGGATCCGGTTCGTCGCCGCCCGCCGGAACGTAGAAATTGTGCAGCAGGATCGCCTTGCCGCCGGCCCGCACGGTCACCGAGAGATGCCGGCTGTCCTCGATCTCGCAGAAACGCCGCTTCTCGACCACTTCGATCGGCCGCCGCGCCACCGTCGCGACGCCGTGGTAGCCCTTCTGGCCATGGAAGGCGATGTGCTCATAGCCGAGTTTGCGGAAGGCCTTTTCGGGAAACAGTTCGTCGGGAACCTTGGTTTCCTGCAGGCAGAGCACGTCAGGCGCATGCTCGACGAGCAGGCGCTCGACGATCGGCATGCGCAGCCGAACGGAGTTGATGTTCCAGGTGGCGATGGAGAAGGGCATTTGGCAATCCAGGACAGCGTGCGGCCAGCCAGAACCGATGGGCCCTGACGGGGAAGACGCCTTTTGACGGAGTCAGTCCGGGAAACTGCCAGCCGCAAGCCGCAAAGACAAGCCGGCCAACGCCCGACGAGGCGCGGCCCGGTGCTTTCCACAGCTATAACGACAGGGTTAGCGCGACTTGTTGGTGTTGAGCTCGCGATTCGCCGTGTAGTCGATGGCGAAAGTATCGGGGGCGAAGCTGACGCCTTCCTTGGTGTTGAAGATCATCACCGTTGTGTCCTTGCCCTGCGCGTCGGTGATCGTCCACTGTCGCAAATCAAAGGTTTTAGGATCGAACATCATCGTGATCTTCGAATTGCCGAACACCGATTTGTCGGCGAGCTGGATGGTGGTGAGGTCATCCTCTTGCTTGACGCTTTTGACGCGGTCGCCGGAGAGGTCGATCCTGTTGTCGAGCAGCAGCTTCAAGGGTGTCTTCGACAGCGGATAGAGATCGGACGTGTTGAGCTTCTTGTTCAGGATGACCACCGACTGGCCGTCTGAAATCACCCGGAAGTTTGAAGAGCCGTCATAGTTGAAGCGGATCTTGCCCGGCCGTTCGAGGAAGAACTTGCCGCCGGTCTGCTCGCCCTTCGGGCCGAACTGCACGAATTCGCCGCTCATCGATTTCACCGAGGAAAAATGGTCGGCGATCTTCTGTGCCGCGGCCGGCACGGCCGCCTGCGCCGAAGCCAGCACCTGGAAGCCGGGCACCGCGTTGAAGGCCGCCGCCCCTGCAAACGCCAGGCCGAGGCCCAGCAACTGACGCCGGGAGGGAGCAAACGTGCTGAGCGCTGAAGGATCATTTTTCATGTCGGTCACTCTCATCTGATTCCTGAGTTGTTCTGGTGCTTGGACCCCCAGTTAGGCTGAAGTTTGGCGGGTCAGGGCTCCCTCAGTTGCTTCAACGTCTTGAAAGGTTCAAGGTTGCGAGACCGGGATGTCACAAGGGTCAGGCCTTCTGGTCAGAATTTGTCCTCTTCGGTCGGTACCAGGATCTCGCGCTTGCCGGCGTGGTTGGCCGGGCCGACGATCCCTTCCTTCTCCATCTTCTCTATGATCGAGGCGGCGCGGTTGTAGCCGATGCCCAGCCGGCGCTGGATATAGCTGGTCGAGGCCTTGCCGTCGCGCAGCACCACGGAAACCGCCTGATCGTAAGGATCGTCGGAATCCTCGAAATTGCTGTTGCCGCCACCGCCGCCGGAACCACCCTTGCCGGACGGCTCGTCGTCGTCCTCGCCGTCATCCTCGGTGATGGCGTCAAGATATTCTGGCACGCCCTGCAGCTTCAGATGCGCGACGATCCTCTCGACCTCTTCATCGGCAACGAACGGGCCGTGCACGCGCTGGATACGGCCGCCGCCCGCCATATAAAGCATGTCGCCCATGCCGAGCAGCTGCTCGGCGCCCTGCTCGCCCAGAATGGTCCGGCTGTCGATCTTCGACGTCACCTGGAAGGAGATGCGGGTCGGGAAATTGGCCTTGATGGTGCCGGTGATGACGTCGACCGACGGGCGCTGCGTGGCCATGATGACATGGATGCCGGCGGCACGCGCCATCTGCGCCAGGCGCTGCACGGCACCCTCGATGTCCTTGCCGGCGACCATCATCAGGTCGGCCATCTCGTCGATGATGACGACGATATAGGGCATCGGCTCGAGATCGAGGTTCTCGGTCTCGTAGATCGCCTCGCCGGTCTGGCGGTCGAAGCCGGTCTGCACGGTGCGCGAGATCTTTTCGCCCTTCTTGTCAGCCTGGCTGACACGGGCATTGAAACCGTCGATGTTGCGCACGCCGACCTTGGACATCTTGCGGTAGCGGTCCTCCATCTCGCGCACGGTCCATTTCAGCGCCACCACCGCCTTCTTCGGATCGGTGACAACGGGCGTGAGCAGATGCGGGATGCCGTCATAGACCGAGAGTTCCAGCATCTTCGGATCGATCATGATCAGCCGGCAATCCTGCGGCGTCAGCCGGTAGAGCAGCGACAGGATCATGGTGTTGATGGCAACCGATTTGCCCGAACCCGTGGTGCCGGCGACCAGCACGTGCGGCATCTTGGCGATATCGACGATGACCGCCTCGCCGTTGATGGTCTTGCCCAGCGCCAGCGCCAGCTTGGCCTTCGTCGTCTCGAAGTCGCGGCTGGCCAGGATCTCTCTGAGATAGACGGTCTCGCGCTTGGCGTTCGGCAGTTCGATGCCTATGGCGTTGCGGCCGGGCACCACGGCGACGCGGCAGGCGATGGCGCTCATCGAGCGGGCGATGTCGTCGGACAGGCCAATGACCCGCGACGACTTGATGCCGGGCGCCGGTTCAAGCTCGTAGAGGGTGACCACCGGACCCGGACGGACGGCGATGATCTCGCCCTTGACGCCAAAATCCTCCAAGACGCCTTCGAGCAGGCGGGCATTCTGCTCCAGCGCATCCTTGGACAGGCTGGCGTCGCGCACCACGTTCTTCGGCTCGGACAGGAA
>NZ_RZQG01001859.1:0-402 GCF_003998635.1 Mesorhizobium sp. M7D.F.Ca.US.004.03.1.1 | reverse complement strand
TGGCGTTGTTGCGGGCTGTCGTTTGCGCCGCTTTCGAAACGCGGCGATTGGCGCGAGCCAACTTGCTGGCCACCTCGCCGCTATAGCGAGACGCCGCCGCGTTGCCGGCATCGGTCTGTTTTCTGCCTTTGCTGGCGATTGCGGCCTTGATTTCCCGACCATCCGCCGTGCCGCGCTTCTCATATGGTTCGCTTGCCGTTGCTGGGGCAGCTGCCGGACTGGGTCTCGCGCTGGGGATCGGCGGCTGCTCCGGAACGGCGACAGGCACTTCGGCGCTCTCGGGGCGAACGGTCGGCTGCGCCGGCGTTTCGGCCTTGGGAGCCACGCTCTGGTCATCGGGGCGGGGGGCGCCGGCCACCAGTATGTCCGGAGTGACCGTCTGCCGTTTTACAGGTTCCGGCA
>NZ_RZQG01001858.1:0-402 GCF_003998635.1 Mesorhizobium sp. M7D.F.Ca.US.004.03.1.1 | reverse complement strand
GATCGAGACCGACATTCTGGGCGAGCTGCTGCTGTCAGGCCCCGGTGCTGGCGGCAATGCCACCGCCTCGGCCGTCATCGGCGACATCGCCGACATCGCCAAGAGCCGGCCGGGCTTCCAGCACGGTCCGGTCTTCGGCCGGCCGGCGAAGGAGCTGAAACCGTACAAGAAGGCGCAGATGCGCAGCCATGCCGGCGGCTACTTCATCCGGCTGACCGTGCATGATCGCATCGGCGTGTTTGCGGCGATAGCCAAGCGCATGGCCGACAACGACATTTCGCTGGAATCGATCGTCCAGCACGCGGTCAACGGCGAGGCGGCGGCACAGAAGACGGTGATCCTCGTCACCCACGAGACGACGGAGGCCGCCGTGCGCAAGGCCGTCGACGGCATCACCAAGGA
>NZ_RZQG01001857.1:0-403 GCF_003998635.1 Mesorhizobium sp. M7D.F.Ca.US.004.03.1.1 | reverse complement strand
GTCGGATGCCGCACTTGATGCCGTCTGGGAGACCCTGCACGAAACGCGTCCGACCGCGATCAATCTGCGCTGGGCGCTGGATGAGATGCGGCGCTTCCTGCGGCCCCTGCCGACGGAACAACGCGCCGCAGCCGCCTACCGGCGCGCCGGCGAAATCGCCGACGAGGATGTCGAGCTCAACCGCGCCATCGGCGAGAACGGTCTTGCCATCATCAAGGCGATCGCGGCGCGCAAGCAGAAGGGCGAGCCGGTCAACATCCTGACCCACTGCAATGCCGGCTGGCTGGCGACGGTCGACTACGGCACCGCCACCGCGCCGATCTACCTGGCCACGGAGGCCGGCATTCCGGTCCACGTCTATGTCGATGAAACACGGCCACGCAACCAGGGCGCACGGCTGACC
>NZ_RZQG01001856.1:0-404 GCF_003998635.1 Mesorhizobium sp. M7D.F.Ca.US.004.03.1.1 | reverse complement strand
TCAAGCGTCGCCGGCTTGACGGCTTCGGATTCAGCGATGACGTCGGTCGGGAAAATATGCGGAATGTCATGCGCGTGTATGGCGATCATCGAGACCGCCTTTTCGCTGGTCAGCGAACCCAGCACGTTGAGCACCTTGGCTCTCGGCAAGCCATAGCGGGAGGCCCTTGCGGGCTCGACCTCGACCAGGTCGCCGTTCTTGGCGCCGTTCTGGAATTCCTTGTCGACAATCAGTTCGGGCTGACGCCGTTCCACCGGTTCGATGCGGAAGGTGCCGTCCTGCAGGATGCGAAAGACACCGAGCACGGCATCGGTGCGCTTCTCGAAAATCTTCATCACCCGCCCGGTGTAGGCGGGGCCGGTCGCTTCGTTGGTCGGCAAGGTTTTTGCCAGCACGCGGTCGCC
>NZ_RZQG01001855.1:0-405 GCF_003998635.1 Mesorhizobium sp. M7D.F.Ca.US.004.03.1.1 | reverse complement strand
GTCTGGCACTCGCCAGATGCCAAAGGAGAATGAAATGTCTATCCTGTCGTCCCTTGGTCGCATTGCGACCGAATTCAGCGCGGCCCGCGCCCGCTACCAGACCGAACGCGCCATCCGCTCCCTGCCGATCGAACTGCAGAAGGATATCGGCTGGCCTGAGGCTTCCGACACCAAGACCAATTCACGCAGTGGCGTCGGATCCTGGGCTGGAGCAAAGTAGATCGTGTGTACCAAGTCCTGAAGGCCTGCCGCGCAATCGCCCGGCAGGCCTTCTCTGTTTTATTTGTATTCAAATGATTTTCGGAGCCATGCCGCCAGCGCATGACGCATATGAGAAAGCCGCATAGCAGCTCCTGTTTCCAATTAATGCCTTGTAAATAATCGCAAATTTCGGGCACCTTGCCC
>NZ_RZQG01001854.1:0-406 GCF_003998635.1 Mesorhizobium sp. M7D.F.Ca.US.004.03.1.1 | reverse complement strand
CCCCAGAGACCGCCCGCCCCTTCATCGATATCCACGCGCCGGTGGTGCAGGCCCTGGCCGCCGGTCGGCCGGTGGTGGCGCTGGAAAGCACCATCATCACCCATGGCATGCCCTACCCCGACAATGGCGCCATGGCGGCCGATGTCGAAAAGATCATCACCGATGGCGGCGCCGTGCCGGCGACGATCGCCGTGGTTGGCGGGCGCATCAAGATCGGGCTTTCGGACGGCGAACGCGAATCGCTGGCGATGACGGGCGACGCCATGAAGCTGTCGCGCGCCGATCTCGGTTTTGCGGTGGCTCAAGGGCGCACCGGCGGCACCACGGTCGCCGCCACGATGATTGCGGCGCATATGGTCGGCATAAAAGTGTTCGCCACCGGCGGCATCGGCGGCGTGCACAAGGG
>NZ_RZQG01001853.1:0-411 GCF_003998635.1 Mesorhizobium sp. M7D.F.Ca.US.004.03.1.1 | reverse complement strand
CGCTTCGTCGACGAGGACTGACATGGCCATAAAATTCTCCGCCAAGGACCAGCCGGCAGCCCCGGCTGCCGCCGCAAAACCGGCCAAGCCGGTTGCCGCGCCGAAAGGCGACGGGGTCGCCGAGACTGCGACCGATCTGTTCAAGTCGCCGGCCGAAGCGTCGTCGCGCAAGGCGGGCAAGAAGAAATGACAGGCAAGAAGAAATAGCGCCTTGCCGCAAGACACCGATCGCAATCCTGCCGCGCCGGGGCTGTCTGCCCTGGTGACCGCTGCAAGCCTTTTGTCGCAACGCGGCACCGCTGCTCTGTTCGACTGCCAGAGCTGCGGCGCCTGCTGTTCTTATTCGGCCGAGTGGCCGCGCTTTTCCACCGAGGATGACGCGCAGCTCGACCGTATCCCGGAGAAATATGT
>NZ_RZQG01001852.1:0-412 GCF_003998635.1 Mesorhizobium sp. M7D.F.Ca.US.004.03.1.1 | reverse complement strand
GGGGAAACCCGCGCGCCGGTTCTGACGGCAAAAAATGTCGTCAGGCGGTTCGGTGGCCTTGTCGCGGTCAACGACGTCTCGTTTGACGTCAAAGCGGGAGAAATCCTCGGCCTGATCGGCCCCAACGGCGCCGGCAAGACGACGATGTTCGATCTGCTCGCCGGCAGCATCCTGCCGACCAGCGGCGAGATCCTGCTCAACGGCACGCCTGTGTCGGGCGAAGCCGCGCATCTGCGCATCGGCCGTGGCCTTGGCCGCACCTTCCAGATCCCGCGCCCGCTGCCCAATCTGACGCTGATCGAAAACATCATGCTGGCGGCACAGGGCCAGGCCGGCGAAAAGCTGCTCGCCAATTTCGTCACGCCATGGCGGGTGGCGGCGCAGGAGAGGGCCGCCAGGGCAAAGGCGCCCG
>NZ_RZQG01001851.1:0-413 GCF_003998635.1 Mesorhizobium sp. M7D.F.Ca.US.004.03.1.1 | reverse complement strand
GACCAGGAGGGCGGCAAAGCCGAAGGCGGCGGCGATGGCGCAGACCTCAGGCCAGCCGCCTGAGGCCCAGGCGATGCCGGCGAGCATCGAACCGACGGCGCCGCCGATGAAGAAGATGCCGACGAAGAGGCCGTTGAGGCGGCCGCGCGCTTTCGGCTGCAGCAGGTTGATGGCGCGGCGGCCGAGCGTCTGGTCGCCGGTCACGCCGATGTCGAGCAGCACGGCGCTGACACCCATCAGCGCTAGAGACCATCCGGTTCCGGATTCAGCCGAGCCGGTCCAGGCGGCGAGCCCCATCGCGCCGATCAGCACGAGATGGCAGGCGATGGTTGCGGACCGCGTCCAGCCGCGGTCGCCGGCGCGGCCAAACAGCGGTGTCACAATCGCGCCGCCTGCGCCGACCAGTGCGAACA
>NZ_RZQG01001850.1:0-414 GCF_003998635.1 Mesorhizobium sp. M7D.F.Ca.US.004.03.1.1 | reverse complement strand
GAAATGCAGCGACGGCATTTCGAACTTTTCCGAGCCGATCAGCGATGTCTGCGCCTCGCGCTGCACGCGGGCGCGTGGAGCCGGACGCGGCGCCGGCGCCTCGACGCGGGTGGCGGCATCGGAGCGGAACGGCTGGACCTTGGCGGTCGGCGCCGCACGCCGCTGGATGGCGGGCTCGTCCTGCTCGAAATCCATGTCGTCGTCGACGTCGAAGATGTCGGCATCATCGGGGTCGAGCGAGACGCTGCGGTCGTTGACCATGGCGGCGAAGAATTCAGGCTCGACGCGGGCGCGGCCATCGGGGCTCATTCGCGATTCGGCGAACTCGGCCGATTCGACCCGTTCGGCGGCGCGGCGCCAGGCGGTGGAGCGCTGCTCCATCTCCGGCTCGTACTCGTCCCGCTCCTGCCTGCG
>NZ_RZQG01000184.1:0-8176 GCF_003998635.1 Mesorhizobium sp. M7D.F.Ca.US.004.03.1.1 | reverse complement strand
CGTCAGCGCAGTCATCATCATGGCGACGGTGCCGCTTGGCCTCGCCTGCGCAATCTTTGCGCTGCTCCTCAGCGGCACCAGTCTCAACGCCTACAGCCAGATCGGCCTGGTGCTGCTGGTCGGCGTCATGGCCAAGAACGGCATCCTCATCGTCGAATTCGCCAACCAGCTGCGCGATCGCGGGCTTGGCGTGCGCGAAGCGATCGAGCAGGCCTCGATCATCCGCGTGCGGCCGGTAATGATGACGATGATCTGCACCGTGCTCGGCGGCTTGCCACTGGTTCTGGCGAGCGGCGCCGGTGCCGAGGCGCGCGTCGCACTTGGCTGGGTCATCGTTGGCGGATTGGGGCTGGCCACCGTCTCGACGCTGTTCCTGACGCCGGTCGCCTATCTCCTGCTTGGCCGCTTCGTCACGCCGAAAACCCATGAGGAAGCGCGGCTGAAGCGCGAGCTCGAGGAAGCCGCCTACACCAATGTAGAGCCCGCGGAATAGAGACATTCCAGGAAAGTGTGTGGCGGTTTTCCGCCGCTACTTCAGCAATCGGCCTTCGATCGACCAGCGCGCGGCGAGGAAATTCAGCACCGCCGCCACCACGACACCGCCGATCTTTGCCGGCCACACCCCGGCGATGCCGGCGAACAGCGCGATCGAAAGGCTGGAGACGCCGAGCGAAATCAGCCCCCCAAGCGAGGCGAAGCGAAGGAACGCGTCATGCAGCCGGATGGCTCGATTGCGCTCGAACGACCAGAAGCCATTCGCCGCGAACGAGAAGGTGACGGCGATGAACCAGGCGGAGATGTTGGCGGGCAGCGGCGAAACTCCGAGCTTGAGCAGCAGGAAGAAGCTGGCAAGGTCGATGGCGGTGTTGGCAAGCCCGACAATGGCAAAGCGGACGATCTTGTTGCCGGTCGAACGCGGGGGTCGCTCGGCGTCGCTCATCCCTTGCCATCCATGATTGTGACATCGGCGCGGGCCAGGCTGGCGCCGAACGCGTCCGATGCCAGGGCCGCGAATTCGACCTCGCGCACGCCTTGCATCGTGTCGCGCGCGCGCAGCGTCTCGTCGACATGGCCGGGGTGGCACATGAACAGCCCGCGTTCCGGCAGTGCCTCGACTGCGGCCTGCAGCACGGAAGCGAATTTTTCGGGTTGCCGCCAGTCATAGATGCCGGTGAGCGGCTCGAAAAGGGTGAAGCCGGCGCGCCGCATCGACCGGTTGAAGCCGGCGGCGAGCGCAGCAATAGCAGCTACTTTCGGCACCGAGGCGAATTGGCCCGCCAGTGCCGGGGCGCCGCGCAGCGCCGGCCTGTCGCTTCCTTCGCCAAGGCGCGCGCGCAGCCATGTGCGCACGACGGGAAGGAAATGCACATGCTGATGCCCGTCGACGAAATCGGGGCGGCGCCCGAGCGCCTCGACGAAGCGGCTGTACTGGGCGTCGAGCTCGGCATGGACATCGCGATCGTCGATGCGGCCGCGCAGAACAGGCAAGGCCAGCGCGCGGAGCGGCGGCAGCCGACCTTCCGGCGCCAGACTCGACCGGCCGGTGACCGCCGGCTGGTCGGTCAACGTGAGATGCAGCCCGACCGCGACACGGCCGCACAGAGGTTTGATGCGCGCCGCCTCTCCCGCCCACTCCGGAAAGCCGGTCATGCAGCTGGTGCCGGTCAGGCGGCCGCGATCGAGCAGGTCGAGAATCCCGGCGGAAACGCCGGGCGCCAGGCCGTAGTCGTCGGCGATCAGGCGGATGCGCCGTGTCATCTGTCGGAAGCGCCCGGCTCCGGCCTGTCCGCGGAGACCTCGCTGCGCACGACATCGCGCACGAGATAGACCGGTCGATCCTTGCTCTCGCTGAGCGTGACCCAGACATATTCGCCGATCAGGCCAAGCAGGGTCAGGTTGAGGCCGCCGAGCAGGACGACGGCGACCAGCAGGCTGGGGTAGCCCGGAACGGCAATTCCGTAGAAGATCACCTCGAAGAACACCTTGGCGCCGTAGATCCCGCCGGCCAACGCCGCGAGCAGCCCGCTAAGGCTGATCAGGCGCAGCGGAATGACGGAAAACGAGGTGAAACCCTCCAGCGAGAAGGCGATCAGGTTAAGCCGGCTCCACTTCGACGTGCCGCTGGCACGGCCTTCCGGTGAATAGGGCAACGCCTTCTGGCGAAAGCCCGCCCAGGCGAACAGGCCCTTGTTGAAGCGCCGCTTGTCACGCAGGCTGGTCAGCGCGCGCGCGACAGCGCCGCGCATGACGCGAAAGTCGCCGGCATTTTCGGGAATGTCGAAACGCTGGCTCGAGTTGATGAGGCTGTAGAAAAGCCGGGCCAGTTGGCTGCGCCGCCAGCTCGCCTCACGGCGGTCGTTCTGCGCATAGACGACGTCGATGTCCGGATGGTCCACCAGCTCGGCGATCAGCTTCAGGCTGATGTCCAAGGAATGCTGGAGGTCGGCGTCCATGATCAGCACCATGTCGCCGCGCGACTGGTCGAGGCCGGCGAGTACAGCGACTTCCTTGCCGAAATTACGGCTGAGGCGCACGATCTCCCACGACCCAGTCAGTGCCTGCGAGAACCGTCCGGCGCCGTCGTCACGGCTGCCGTCGTCGACCAGGATCTTGTGCACCGTCATGCCGAAGCGCTGTGCCACGGCCGCTTCGAGCTCGCCGAGCAGGCGCGCGAAGGCCGATGCCGATGGCGCCTCGTTGAAGAACGGCGCGACGATGTCGAGTGTCGGCCGCAAATCAGCCATTAGCGATCCCCGCATTCACCACCTTGTCCCTTGCCTTGGCCCAGAACCACCAGATCAGCGAACCGGCAATGAGAGTGACCGCGATAGGCCGGAACCAGGGGAAGAGGAAATCGTGCACATGGCGCTCGACGCCGCTCAGCCCGGTCAGGAACAACACCGTGGACAGCACTGAGGCGAGAGCGCCCCCTCGTTCTTCGCGCCACAACAGCGCGATGGCGAGACCGGCGGGTACGGCGATCATCGCATAGGTGTTGGGCTCGACGCGCGGGTTGAAGACGCACATGTAGAAAGTGGCCGTCAGGAAGATCGCCAGCCCCGCCGGTCCGCGTTCGAGCTTGCGGTCGAACCAGATGACCGCCGAGAGCGTAAATAGGGCCATGATGATGCGCACGATCGTGGCACCGAATTCCGGAATCGGCAGCCCCATTCTGGTGAATGGCGCCGTGAAATCGGTGGGCACGAAATGGCTGGTGTTGTCGACGGCCATAGAGGTCAGCATCTGGGCGAAGACACGATACTGATCGTTGAGATAGGCGGCGGGAGCGAAAGCGTAAGGCAGCGCCAGCACGAACAGCACCGCCAGCACCAGCACCGGTATCAACCGGAGCCGAAGGGCTCCTATCAACAACACCATTATGATCGCGGTCGGCTTGGCGATGATGGCAAGCGAGGCCCAGAAGAACGTCTCCGCCCGCCGCCCTTCCAGCGCCGACAATGTGAGTAGCCAGCAGGCGCCGGTCAAAAGGATCGTCGCCTGCCCGTTGCGGATCGCCCCAGCCGCCATCGGCAAAGCGAGGAAAAGGCCGAAAGAGAGCAGCCACATCAAATCGCCGCCGCCGAGCTTTCGCACCTGCCGCATCGCGGCGTAGGTCAGCACCGCGAAGCCAAGGGTGTGCCACACCACGCCGCCCAGATGCGGACCGAGTTTGACGATTGGAATATAGAGCGCCGCAAAGGCCGGCGCGTACAGATACCCCATCTCGGATTGGGTGTCGTAGAGGGGCAGACCGGCCAGAAGCGCCTCGCTGCCGCCTATATAGGCCTTCCATACCGTCCGCGTGTGGGGCGACCACAGAACCAAGACAAGAACGACTAGAAACGCTCCGATCCACAGGCCAAAACCCAAACGGTCGAAAACCGGCTTGGAAATCGTCATCAAGGCACCCCACATCACCCCGGAACAAGTTCAGTCCAACCCTGTCCCGGCAATCGATGGCGGCGGCATATCACGGACAAAGCGGCGTGGCATAGGGGGCTTGATGAACGCAAAAGGCCACACCTCATTCGCCGCGAACGCCAGATTCCACCTTCGCGATCGCCGCCGCGAGGCAGACGACCCGATCAATCGCCGGTGAATTCAGGCAGACGAAAATAGGGGTTGCGTGGATCATAGGGATATTTTGGCTCGCCTTTGCCCACTGAAACAGCGCCGGCGATCAGCACCCCTTTCGGACCAAATTGATAGTCGATGCCGGCACAAAGGTAGGCGAGATCCTGATAGTTGAAACTGCGCAGCGCACTACCACCCTCGAATGCGGCCGCTTTGAGTTGCTCAGGCGTCAGCGGGCCGATCATCCTGTCGCGATAGGCTTTGATCTTGGCCTTGTTGAGTCTGGAGGACTGACATGCGGCGCCGATGACCCGCGCCAGCATGATGTTCCTGACCGCGGTCCCGGCAGGATCATCCAGAGGGGTGGAATATTTCTTGAGAAAGTAATTCGTATTCGGATCGTTCGTCATCGCCTTGCGCCAAAACGGCGGGAACTTTTCGGCGGCTTGTGCACCAATGGTACAGGACATCGACATCAGCACGATCGGGACAAACCACCATTTTCTCACAAGCAGCCCCTTTTTTGCAGATACCGGACTTCCTCTCGCCCAGCCATTCTCGTTCAAGGCCGGATGAACACCTTGCCGTTGGGCTTGGCCAGTTCGGCCGGCAGCCGCGCCATGGCTTCGGCAAGCGGCACCACCGCTGTCACGTCGGTCGACCAGCGCCCGTCGGAAAACCGCTTTTGCGCTTCCAGGATCGCCGGGCCACGGCGGTCGCGGAACTGGCGCATCCACTCGCTCAGCCAAAAACCTTCGATATGTTTGTGCTGGAAGATCAGTTGGCCGGGCTCGCGGATAACAGTGGCTTCGGGATCGAGCCGCCCGTAGATGATCCAGCGCGAACGCTTGGGCATGGCGTCGAAGATGGCGGAGGCCAACGGCCCGGTCACCGCGTCAAGGAAGATGCGCGGCTGTTCGGTCTTCATCACCTCGCGCAAAGCCGTCTTGAAATCCGGCGCCTTTTCGTTGAGGACGTGCGCCGCGCCAAGCGCTTTCAGCGTCGCGATCTGATCGTCGCGGCGCACGGTGACGATTGGCTGGAACCCCTCTTCGCTGGCCAGGCCGATGATCAGCTTGCAGAGCTGGCTGGCGCCCGCGGTCATGACGAAAGCCTTTTCGCCTTCCTGTTTGACGATGTCGAACATCGCGAGCGCGGTGAGCGGGTTGACGATCATCGCCGCGCCATCCTCGTCGCGGACCGTGTCGAGCAACGGGATGCAGGCAGCAGCCTCGGCGACGGCATAGTCGGCCCATGAGCCCCAGTTGCTGACGCCGGTGGCAAAAGCAACGCGCTTGCCGATCAGGCTTTTGGGATAGGGCTCGTCACCGCTGGCGACGACGGTGCCGACACCCTCGAAACCGGCCGGCTGGCCCTTGGCGCGCGGCTGGCCGTACTGGCCCTTGATGAAGGCGATATCGGACGGGTTGATCGAGGCGAGGCTGACCTTGATCAGCACCTGCGTCGGCCCGGGTGTCGGCACCGCGATGTTGCCCGGCTCGAGATAGGGCTCCATCGCCTCCAGCACACTGCCGCTCGGCGTCCTGGTGTAGCCATCGCCGACCAGCAACAGCGCCTTCATTTCGGAGGGGACGGTCATTGGAACACTCCTTGCTTGGACCTGTCGGCATCGCCTGATGACGATGCCGGCGCTCAGACCTTTTCCTGCGTATATTTTTTCAGCTCGGTGCGCGCCACCTGCCGGCGATGCACGGCGTCAGGCCCGTCGGCAAGGCGCAATGTGCGCAGATGCGTCCACGACCGCGCCAGCGGCGTGTCCTGGCTGATGCCTTGCGCGCCGAACATCTGCACTGCCTCGTCGGTGACCTTGAGCGCAACGCGGGGTGCGATCACCTTGATCTGGCTGATCCAGGGAGCCGCGGCGCGCGCATCGCCCTGGTCGATCATCCACGCCGCCTTGAGGCAGAGCAGGCGGGCCATCTCGATCTCCATGCGGCATTCGGCAATGATGTCGAAATTGGCGCCGAGCTTTGCCAGGGGCTGACCGAAGGCCTCGCGGCGCACGGAACGCTGGCACAGCATCTCCAGCGCCATCTCGGCCTGGCCAATGGCTCGCATGCAGTGATGGATGCGGCCGGGACCGAGCCGCCCTTGCGCGATCTCGAACCCCCTGCCCTCGCCGAGAATCAGGTTCGACGCCGGTATCCGCACATTGTCGAAGCGAAGGTGCATATGGCCATGCGGCGCATCGTCATCGCCATAGACCTGCATCGCTCGCACCTTGGTCACGCCTTTGGTGTCTGATGGCACCAGGATCATCGAATGACGACGGTGCTGCGGCTCTTCATCGCCGCCGGTCCGGACCATGACGATGTAGATGGCGCAGCGTGGATCGCCGGCCCCTGAGGCCCACCATTTCTCGCCGTTGAGCACATAGTCGTCGCACTGGCGTTCGCAGCGCATGGCGATGTTCGTGGCGTCGGACGAGGCGACGTCCGGCTCGGTCATCAGATAGGCCGAGCGGATCTTGCCGTCCAGCAGCGGCTTCAGCCATTCTTTCTTGTGGTCGGCCGAGCCGTACCGCTCCAGCACCTCCATATTGCCGGTGTCGGGCGCCGAGCAGTTGAAGGTCTCGGCGCCGAGATGCGCCTTGCCCATCTCCTCGGCCAGATAGGCATATTCGACGGTGGAAAGGCCGTAACCGCGTTCAGAACCGGTCAGCCAGAAATTCCATAGGCCGCGCTCTCTTGCGGTCTTCTTCAGCCCTTCGAGGATCTCGCTCTGGCGCGCACTATAGACCCAGCGGTCGCCTTCCTTGCCCACTTCGCCCAGAAACTCCTTGTCGAGCGGCATGATTTCGTCGCGCACCATGGCGGCGACGCGCGCGTGGATCGGCTTCAGCCGCTCGGTCATGCCGAGATTCATCTCCGTCATCGGTCGCTAACCCTTCATACATGCCAGGCATTTTGTCAGTGGCAAGGATGACCGTACTTCGGATAGCCTTGTCAACGCGAACTGTTTTGCCCGCATGCCGAGCACTGAGGATTGTGATGAGCTATCTGGACGAGCTGTTTTCGGTGGCCGGCAAAACCGCGCTGGTGACGGGTGCCGCGACCGGTATCGGCCGCATGGCGGCGACCGCGTTGGTGCAGGCCGGCGCCAGTGTGATGATCGCGTCGCGCAAGGGCGATGACTGCATCAAGGTCGCTGCCGAGTTGAACGAACTTGGTGCACCGGGCCGGGCGGAAGGCTTTGCCGGCGATGTCTCCAGCGAAGCCGGCATTGCCGCACTCGTCGCCGAGGTCAAGGCGCGGACCGGGAAACTCAATATTCTCATCAACAACGCCGGCGTCTCCTGGGGCGCGCCATTGGAGAGCTTTCCCTATTCAGCATGGGCCAAGGTGCTCGGTGTCAACGTCACCGCGGTCTTCCATCTGACGCGCGAATTGCTGCCGCTGCTCGATGCCGCCGCCAGTGACGCCGATCCGGCCAGGGTGATCAACCTGGGTTCGGTGATGGGCACGCAGCCGCTGGCCGACGACGCCTATTCCTACACCGCCTCGAAGGCCGCGGTTCATCATCTGACGCGCACACTGGCGCTCGAGTTCGCCGCCCGCCGCATCACCGTCAACGCTTTCGCCCCCGGCCCCTTCCAGAGCCGCATGACGGCGTTTGCCACCGGCACGCAAGAACAGGCCACACATGTCGGCGGCCATGTTCCGATCGGCCGTATCGGGGCGCCGGATGACATTGCCGGCGCAACGCTCTATTTGTGCAGCCGTGCAGGCAGCTATGTCACCGGAGCCATCCTGCCGATCGACGGCGGACAGTCGGTGCAGCATGGGCTGACGCTGTTCAAGGAATGACATTTTCCGGCCACAGAAGCCGGAGGTGAACTGGAGGACATGAGCGTGGAACCGATCAGTCTCGATGTGCTTCTGGCCAATGTTGGCAAGGAGGTTGGCGTGTCGCCGTGGCGGGTGGTCACGCAACGCATGATCGACCAGTTCGCCGATGCCACCGACGACCACCAGTTCATTCACTGCGACCCCGAGCGGGCCATGCGCGAGACGCCGTTCGGCGGCACCATCGCGCACGGCTTCCTGTCGCTGTCGCTGTTGTCGGCGATGACGTTCGAGAC
>NZ_RZQG01001849.1:0-414 GCF_003998635.1 Mesorhizobium sp. M7D.F.Ca.US.004.03.1.1 | reverse complement strand
GTCTTGCGCCGCCGCCGGTCACCGTGCGGTCGATCGCCTTGAACAGCGAGCCTTCGCGGCTGCCCGACAGTGTGCGCAGCAGTTCGAGATTGCCGCGTGTTGCCGGGTCGATGAACAGGGTCGAGCCCTGCTCCTCGCGCTCCGGCCGCGACAGCGGCGGGCGCTCGGCCTTCTGCGTCTTCTCGACATAGGCGATGGCGCCCGAGATCGCCGACAGTTCTGCGCGCGAAAAGGCGCCAAAGCTATCCGGCGTCGCCACATCGAAGAAACGGGCGATGCGTCCGGTGGCCGAGGCCGAATCGAACAGTGACGGCGGCTGCGGGCTGGCGACGCGGCCGAGCACGTCGAACACTGGCTTTAGTTCGGGATCGTGGAACACCGGCCCGGCGACGATCAATTCGCGCCGATCGACAC
>NZ_RZQG01001848.1:0-414 GCF_003998635.1 Mesorhizobium sp. M7D.F.Ca.US.004.03.1.1 | reverse complement strand
GGACAGGTGTACTGGGCTTGAGGGAGCCGAAATTGCAGATCAGGACTATCGCCAACTCGATACTGCCGGCACGAGACCTTCCAGCTCAAGGGCCAGCCGCTTCGTCGGCACCGTCGGCGGAATCCAGGCGTATCAGCGACAATGTCACCGCTGCCCGCAACACCGCCATGTCGGCGCTGACCAACGACCGCTTCCGCATCATGCTGGAGCAGATAACCGATCCGGTTTCATCCGGCGCGCTGATGACGATGAGCGGCGACAATGTGGTCGACTTCAAGTCGGCGCAGTCGAGCTACGCCGACAACAGCGAATAATCGAAGACTGATAAGGTCAGGCGCGGCTGCGGCGGCGCTCGCGGCGGGCTTCACTGGTCTCGGCGGTGTTTTCCGTCGCCACCTTGTTGCGCATCGGACC
>NZ_RZQG01001847.1:0-415 GCF_003998635.1 Mesorhizobium sp. M7D.F.Ca.US.004.03.1.1 | reverse complement strand
GCGCACATGTGGTGCAGTGTCGGTGCCAATGAAGAAATTGCCATCGCCCGACGTGGCGGCCTTGCGAAGAGCCAAGCGGTGGCGCTCGCGCTTGGCGAGTGGCAAACAGTATAGATGGGGCCTCAAGCCGCCTTGGAATAGCGAGGAGCGATTGAGCAGCAGATGATGTGGCGTGATCGTACCCGCGACACGTCCGGCGTGAAAACGCACAATATCGAGAGTCTCGGCGGTCGTGACGTGTTCGAGCACCACCTTCAATCCTTGATGGCGCTTCAGCAGCGGCAACAGGCTCTGTTCCATAAATACAGATTCCCGGTCGAACGCATCCACGGAAGGGTCCGTGGATTCGCCATGGATCAAGACGGGCATGCCAATCCTTTCCATGCAATCAAGAACAGGAGCCAGAGCAGGGAGA
>NZ_RZQG01001846.1:0-416 GCF_003998635.1 Mesorhizobium sp. M7D.F.Ca.US.004.03.1.1 | reverse complement strand
GCGATCGGACCATTCAATGCTTTGGACAGCCAACTTTCCGTAGTCCGCCATCCCGCGTATTAGGAACTCGTATACGTCGCTCCGAATAAAAATGGCCCACCTAAATTCAAGCGACTTCCGACGGAACTTCCGCGCGATCTCTTGCATTGACTCCGTCAGCCCGACCACTATCAGGGCATCGTCGTCGGTGAAGCCCCCGGGCGTCCAAAAGCGGTCGAGATTGTCGAAGAGGAATAGAACGAAACCCTTGAGGCGAAGATACTCAAGAACGGTCTCTCGGAGTTCTCGGACGTCCTGCCCATAGATGGCCTCTAGCACCTTGGATGAATCCAGTTGGTGAAGTTCAACGTCAACGATGGCGCTGCTGCGGAACCGGTCGACAACGTTTTGTGCCAGTCGTTTCAGTCGTTCAGAGA
>NZ_RZQG01001845.1:0-420 GCF_003998635.1 Mesorhizobium sp. M7D.F.Ca.US.004.03.1.1 | reverse complement strand
ATCGGCATTGATGGTCACGACATTTGTTGTCACGGCTATCGCTGGGAGGAGCACTTCCGACTTAGTGTGGAGCAGGAAGCTGATCGGATCGCCCGAGCAGTTGACACAATTCGCAGGCTGACCGGACAGCCGCCAGTTGGCTGGTATTGTCGGTATGGTCCGAGCCCCGACACAAGGCGCCTGGTCGTTGAGAACGGCAGTTTCCTCTATGACAGTGACGCCTATAATGATGACCTTCCCTATTGGACGAAGGTCGGGGACAAGAACCATCTCGTCATCCCTTATGCGCTCGACACGAATGACCTGAAGTTCGCGCCAGGCAACAATTTCTCCACTGGCAGCAGTTTTTTTGAATATCTGCGGGATTCGTTCGAGACGCTGGCCGAGGAAGGTCGGCATTGGCCTCGTATGATGTCAATC
>NZ_RZQG01001844.1:0-420 GCF_003998635.1 Mesorhizobium sp. M7D.F.Ca.US.004.03.1.1 | reverse complement strand
TCGCGATAGATATCGGCCTCGACACGTGGCACCGCGGGTTTGGCCTTTGTAACGACCGGGCCGGCTGGATCATCCGCTGCCATCGGCTGCATGGCGGCCGATGCCTTCTCATCGCGTGCCGCCTTGCGCTCCATGGCTGCCGCCATGCTGGCCTGGATCGCCGCCGTGCTGTCGAGCAGCCCGGCATTCCGCGGGTCGTCGGGGGAAACGAGTGCGATGTCCTGCTGCTTGAGCTCGGCCTTGAGATAGCCGCGGGGATCGGCGGCGATCTTGCCGAGATCATAACCGGGTTTTGCGCCGAGGCCGAAGCGGTTGAGCGCGACCAGGGCCGGATCCGGCGAGGCGGAGTTTGAAACGGATGCGGCCAACGAAGCCTCCGTCCGAAGCCGACGCAAATCGTGTCGGTCGACATGTTCCATG
>NZ_RZQG01001843.1:0-420 GCF_003998635.1 Mesorhizobium sp. M7D.F.Ca.US.004.03.1.1 | reverse complement strand
GTCACATGCATTTCGCCGTTTCGCTCAACATCGCAGCCACAGGACAAGAAGCCCTCGACTTCGGCCAGATCAGCACTTTCGTCCGGCAGGCGGAGGCGGCCGGTGTCGACATGGTCATCATTTCCGACTCGCTGACGAGCGGCGAGCCATCGACCAGCCCGTTCGAAGCGACAACCCTTCTTGCCGCACTGGCCACCGTAACAGAGAAGATAGGCCTCGTGGCGAGTGCCTCGACGCTTGCACACCAGCCCTACAACCTGGCGCGACGTTTTGCATCCCTCGATATCATCAGCCATGGCCGCGTCGGCTGGAACGCGACACTGCGGCAGAGCCCGCTCGAGGCGGCCAATTTCAGCCGACCGGCAGGCATTCCGAACGATGATTTCCGGCGGCGCGCTGAGGAATTCATCGGCATCGTGC
>NZ_RZQG01001842.1:0-420 GCF_003998635.1 Mesorhizobium sp. M7D.F.Ca.US.004.03.1.1 | reverse complement strand
GCATATTTGTTGTCGCCTGTCGCCTTGAGCGAGCCGATGGTCTTGCCGGCATATTTGCCGGACTTGAGCGTGATGGAAAACGAGCCGCCGCCAGCGATGGCCGCGGTGTCGCCTGCCTGCGTCTTCCAGTTGCCCTCGATCGGATCGGCCCATGCCGCGCCCGCCACGATCAATGTGGCCGCAAGGGCCAGGCTCACTTTTCGAAACATGTCTTCCTCCCTTTGGATGTCCGGCCGGATGCTCCGCCTCGCCGGTCTGCCGCTTACGCAAACGTAAGCTAATCCAGCTCCCAGCAAAACAAAAGCGGTGCCGCAACGGAAGACTTTCGGATTTTGAAAGCCCCGGAATGCGCCTCCTGGCCAAGCAAATGAAACGATCGGCGCATCGCCTTTGTCTCCCGTGGTTAGCGGAGTCTTGACT
>NZ_RZQG01001841.1:0-420 GCF_003998635.1 Mesorhizobium sp. M7D.F.Ca.US.004.03.1.1 | reverse complement strand
ATGCCAGCCTGTTTAACCTGATGCCGGATCTGCGGGCCGTGGGCGAGACCAGTGCGCTCCCCGATCGCAGCCGGCGGCCGGGCTCACGCAAGCTGTTTGCCCGCGCGGCGGAAATCTACGCCGAGCGGTTTTCCGACCCTGACGGCCGTGTGAGGGCAAGTTTCTCGATCGTCTGGATGTCTGGTTGGGCGCCTGACGCATCGCAGCAAAAGCCGCTGAAACCGGGTTCGGCCAAGGTCTCGCTGAAGGCAATCCTGGAGGCGCCCGACGGGCGTTGATCCTGCCCGCAAGCGCGGAAAGGTTGGATCAGGGTGAGGGTGCGAAAGCGTTCGCAAGCTTGCTGTTGTTGTCGCTGAACAGCCAGGTAAGCGAGTCGGCGAACTGACCAACTCCGGTGATGATCCCCAGCGCCACCAAGGT
>NZ_RZQG01001840.1:0-421 GCF_003998635.1 Mesorhizobium sp. M7D.F.Ca.US.004.03.1.1 | reverse complement strand
CTCCTGCAGGCCCTCGACAAGCTTGTCGAAGCCGGCGACATCGACGGTCACGCTACCTTCGGGCTTTTCGCCGGGGAACGTCATCTCGCCTTCCAGCGCGATCTCCGTGTCCTTGTTCTTCACGGTGCTGTGGCCAAGGACGACCTTCGGCGTCTTGGCCATGAAGTCGACTTTGAGCTGTTCGCCGAATTCGGCCGACAGCGGCGGATCCTGATTGAGATCAAAGGCTTCGATCGCCTTCTTCGCCATGCTGTCGAGGTCGATGTTGGCGCCGCCGAAGTTCAGGTCGATGTCGGTGGGCAGGAGCGCGACGCTCCAGCTCGGCACGAGCTGCTGCGGCACGGTCAGCCCTGACGCCTTGATGCCATAGGTGATTTTGCCATTCTGGGCGACTCCGTCAGTGCCGAACGCAGTGCTGAGT
>NZ_RZQG01000183.1:0-8200 GCF_003998635.1 Mesorhizobium sp. M7D.F.Ca.US.004.03.1.1 | reverse complement strand
CGGTCCTGCAGATCGCCGCGCATGAAGTCCATTTCGGCCTCGAGCGACTTTATGAATTCTGCAAGGTGGTGCGCAGGCTGGTTGACCCGCTGAGGATCGGACGGGTGATCGCGCGGCCTTTCGTCGGCGAAACCACCGCCACTTTCGAGCGCACATACAACCGTCATGACTACGCCGTGCCTCCGCCGGAGCCAACCCTGCTCGATCGGCTGACAGCGCGTGGCAGCCGTGTCATCGCCATCGGCAAGATCGGCGACATCTTCGCCCATCGCGGAATTTCGCAAGTGCGCAAGGGGGCGGGCAACATGGCCATGTTCGACGAGGCGCTGGGCGCGATGGACGATGCCGGCGACGGCGATCTCGTCTTCGCCAATTTCGTCGACTTCGACACCGAATTCGGTCATCGCCGCGATGTTGCAGGTTATGCTGCCGCGCTTGAGGCCTTCGACCGGCGGCTGCCGGAGGCATTTGCAAGGCTGCGGCAGGGCGATCTTCTCATCCTGACGGCCGATCACGGCAACGATCCGACCTGGCAAGGGACCGATCATACGCGCGAGCGCATTCCGGTGATCGGCACAGGTCCGGGTTTCAAGGGCGGCGACATCGGGCTGAGAACAACCTTCGCCGATATCGGCGAAACCGTGGCCGAGCATCTTGGGCTGGCGCACGGCCTTTACGGGACTTCTTTCTATACGGCGATTGGCGGTCATGCCTGAATTGCCGGAGGTCGAAACCGTCCGGCGCGGGCTGCAGCCGGTCCTGGAAGGCGCAACCATCACCCGTGTCGAGGCACGCCGCCCGGATCTGCGCTTTCCATTTCCCGAGAAATTCTCACAGCGGCTGACCGGCAAGACGGTCACGGCACTCGGCCGCCGGGCCAAGTATCTGACGATGGACCTGAAAGGCGGTCCCGTGCTGATCTGCCATCTCGGCATGTCGGGCTCATTCCGAATCGAGACGGCGGACAGCAACGACATGCCCGGCATCTTCCACCACGACCGCTCGAAGAGCTCCAATCATGATCATGTCGTCTTCCATGTCGTATCTCCGGCAGGCGCCCGATCACGCGTGATCTTCAATGATCCGCGCCGCTTCGGCTTCATGTTGTTTGCCGAAGGGCCGGACGTCCATCCGATGCTCGCCGGACTCGGCGTTGAGCCAACGGGCAATACATTGGACGGCGCACTGCTTGCCTCATTGATGAAAGGGCGGCGATCACCGCTGAAGGCAGCGCTTCTCGACCAGAGGCTGATCGCCGGGCTTGGCAACATCTATGTGTCGGAGGCGCTATGGCGCGCCAGCCTGTCGCCGCTGCGTGAGGCGGGCACGATCGCCAAACCCGGAAAGAAAGCCCAGGCCCAAAGCGAACACCTGGCCCAAGCCATCCGCTCGGTGATATCAGATGCGATTGCCGCCGGCGGGTCCTCACTGCGGGATTATATGCAGACCGATGGGTCACTGGGCTATTTCCAGCACTCCTTCGCCGTCTACGACCGCGAAGGCGAAGCCTGCTCGAAGCCCGGCTGCAGCGGCCACATCGAACGGATCGTGCAGAGCGGCCGATCGACCTTCTATTGCCGGACATGTCAACGGTGAGTTAGACGAGCGCGAGCGAGGAGAAGCAGCCATGGCCTATGAGACGATCATCACCGAGACGCACGGCAAGGTCGGACTGATCACGCTGAACAGGCCGCAGGCGCTCAACGCGCTGAACTCCCAGATACTGACCGAACTGATCGCAGCCGTGAACGCTTTTGGCGCCGATGCCGGCATCGGCGCCATGGTCATCACCGGTTCCGAAAAGGCTTTCGCCGCCGGCGCCGACATCAAGGAGATGCAGTCCATCTCCTATGCGGACGCCTACGCCCAAGACTTCTTCGTCGGCTGGGAGGAGCTTACGCGGGCGCGAAAGCCAATTATCGCGGCGGTGGCGGGCTATGCACTCGGCGGCGGCTGCGAGCTAGCGATGATGTGCGATTTCATCATAGCCGCCGACACGGCCAAATTCGGCCAGCCCGAGATCACTCTTGGTGTCATTCCAGGCATGGGCGGGTCGCAACGGCTGACCCGCTTCGTCGGCAAGTCGAAGGCGATGGACATGTGCCTGACCGGGCGGATGATGGATGCCGCCGAAGCCGAGCGTTCGGGCCTGGTGTCGCGGGTCGTGCCTGCCAGTGACCTAGTCGAGGAGGCTCTGAAGGCGGCAGCCAAGATCGCCGCTTTCTCGCTGCCATCGGTGATGATGGCAAAGGAGGCAGTCAACCGCGCCTTCGAGACGACGCTTGCCGAGGGATTGCGGTTCGAGCGCCGGCTGTTTCACTCGCTGTTTGCACTGGACGATCAGAAGGAAGGCATGGCGGCCTTTGCCGAGAAGCGGAAGCCGAATTTCACCAACCGCTGACGCCAATCCTTTAGCTGCGAAGAAGATGGCTGTTGGCCGCCAAAAAGAAGGCCAGGCAGCGTTGACGCGCCGGAAAAGCTGAACTATAAGCCCCACCAACCGAGGCGGCCCCGTGGCTGCCCGTTTGTTTTTTGCGCCCTGCGGCATCCCGCATGCGGCCGACCAGATCAGAAGAGAGGCATCATGGCCAATACATCCTCGGCCAAAAAGGCAACGCGCAAGATCGTCCGCCGCGCAGCGATCAACAAGAACCGCCGCTCGCGCGTCCGCACCTATATCCGCCAGGTCGAAGAGGCACTTGCCTCCGGTGACAAGGCTGCCGCACAGGCTGCCTTCAAGATCGCGGAGCCGGAATTGATGCGCGCCGCAACCAAGGGCGTGATCCACAAGAACACAGCGTCCCGCAAGGTGTCGCGACTGGCCCAGCGGGTCAAAGTTCTCTCGGCCTAATATAACTTCCCTAGACTGACGTTCTTTCGAACCCGGCCGTTTGTGCCGGGTTTTTTCGTTTGCCGGCAAGCACTTAAAAAGAATGTCCGGAAACGGCGTCTTGTGCGGATTTCACGATTGGGAATACTTTGCCGGCATATGCATGCCTGCTGTTGGCCGGCATGCTTGAAAAGGGCCGGCTTAAAGATTCTTAGCTATCAGAAATAGCCTATATTTTTCAGACACTTACAGATGGTGATCCACAGCTTGTCCACACCGGGCCAACCCGATGGGGGACAAGTAGCTGTCAAGCGAAATATTTCAGAATATTTCTCTAAGCGCCCGGTTTTTCATATTCGCCGGAAAAGGGTTTGAATCACAATGGCTTTGTTAAAATGTGCCGTTGCGGCACGCCACTCGAACCCGCCTCCAGTAACCAGATTCCTTAAAAATCCGTTAGACGTGGCCTTGCCCTATCCACAGCGATTTCGGTAATGTCGATCTATCGAAAGGGACGGGCTCTGGACCTTACACCCAGCCTGAATCGGCCAGCTTAAATTGGCGGGATTTGCAACGCGGATCAAGTCCGCGGACCGATTTGGTTTGTCTTTTTTCGACACGGTAGGGGACTGGCGTAACTAGACATGGCAGGTAGATGGCGCGCCGGCGCTCTTTTCGCCGGACGGTGTTGTATTGCCCTGACATACCCAACGCGGACTGGCTTCCATGGGCCGGCACCGGTTCCCCTCGATAATGGGCGACGTTCATCTGCCGGCGGCGGCAGCGGACGTCGTAGCAAAGACGCAGTCGCCGGAACCGGATGCAGGAGGCGCATCCCCGGTGGAAAAACAGGTACGGAAGGACAAGGAAAAGATCATGCAGAGCGGCATCGAAAGGGAACTTACGGGCGACCTCCCATTTCCTGGAACTTTGATCGGAGCAAACGACATGGCGGTCTCCAGCGACGCGGAACAGAAATTCGACCGGGTCAGGACCCAGTTGAAGGCGCGCCTGGGAACCGAAGTCTATTCGAGCTGGTTTGGCCGCATGAAGGTCGCGGAGGCTTCCAAGGGCATTGTCCGCATCTCGGTGCCCACCGCCTTCCTGCGCTCATGGATCAACGGCCACTATCTCGACCTCATCTCCGAGTTGTGGAAGCAGGAGGATCCCGATCTCCTCAAGATCGACATCGTCGTGCGCACGGCAACCCGCCAGGGACGCAGCCAGGCCGAGCCGGAGGTGGTGCCGGCACGCAAGATGACTCGGCAGACGCAGACGGTGCTTGCCGCCGGCACCGTCAGCCCCGGCCGGACAGAGCGTGCACCGGCTCCGCGTCCGGGCACACCGGTCGAGAGCGAATTCCGCCACAATGTGCTGGGGTCACCGCTTGATCCGCGCTACACGTTCGGCTCCTTCATCGAGGGACCGTCGAACCGGGTGGCCTTCGCCGCAGCCAAGGCAGTGGCGGAATCGCAATCGAGCGCGGTGCGCTTCAACCCGCTTTTCCTTCATGCAACCGTCGGGCTCGGCAAGACACATTTGTTGCAGGCCATCGCCGCGGAATCGCTGAAGCAGAACCCCAAGTCGCGCGTCGTCTATCTCACGGCCGAGTATTTCATGTGGCGCTTTGCCACCGCGATCCGTGACAACAACGCGCTGACGCTCAAGGAACAGCTGCGCGACATCGACCTGCTCATCATCGACGACATGCAGTTCCTGCAGGGCAAGTCGATCCAGCATGAATTCTGCCACCTGATCAACATGTTGCTCGACAGCGCCAAGCAGGTTGTCGTCGCCGCCGACCGGCCGCCGTCGGAACTGGAATCGCTCGAACCGCGGGTCCGTTCGCGCCTCAATGGTGGTGTCGCGCTCGAAATGTCGGCGCCTGATTTCGCCATGCGCCTTGGCATGCTCAAATTGCGCCTTGCCACCGCCAGGGTCGATGACGCGTCGCTGAACATTTCGGAAGAGATCCTCAATCACGTCGCACGCACCGTGACCGGCAGCGGACGCGAACTGGAAGGCGCCTTCAACCAGCTGCTGTTCCGTCAATCCTTCGAGCCGCAGATCACCATCGACCGGATCGACGAGATCCTCGGCCACATCTATCGTACCGGCGAGCCGAAGCGGGTCCGTATCGAGGACATCCAGCGCATCGTCGCGCGCCACTACAATGTGTCGAAGACCGAATTGCTGTCCAACCGACGCACGCGCACCATCGTCAAGCCGCGGCAGGTCGCCATGTACCTGTCGAAGGTGATGACACCGCGCTCGCTGCCCGAGATCGGACGGCGTTTCGGCGGCCGCGATCACACCACGGTGCTGCATGCCGTGCGCAAGATCGAGGACCTATCCGGCAACGACAACACGCTGGCGCAGGAACTCGAGCTCTTGAGGCGGTTGATCAACGACCAGGCCTGACCGGACTGGGGCGAACCGGAACAACGCCGGAATTCAATGGCTTGCCAGTGCGGCCCGGGGCCTGGGATAGGCTCGTGGCGCCGCCTGGAAGCGGCCCGGATTTCGGTTTTATGACACCGGCTCGCGGACTTCGTGCCCTTTATCCCCAGAAAGCCCGCGTAGCCTGCCCGAACCGGTGGCGCGGGCTTGCGTTTGCTGGTTTTTTCCTGTCAGTTTACGCAGATTCTGAGCCTGTTCAGACCTTTCGCGGGGCGCCGCCCACTGGTGACCCGTCATTCATTCAAGCGAGCCTGTTTCGTCATGCGTGTTATCCTGGAACGGTCAAATCTCCTGAAGTCGCTCAACCACGTCCACCGTGTGGTCGAGCGGCGCAACACCATACCGATCCTGTCCAACGTGCTGCTCAGCGCCGAAGGCGCCAGCCTTGAGATGAAGGCGACCGACCTCGACCTCGAGGTGACGGAGGCGACGCCCGCCAAGGTGGAGCGCGGCGGGGCGACGACAGTTCCGGCACATCTGCTCTACGACATCGTGCGCAAGCTCGCCGATGGCGCCGAGGTGATGCTGAAGACGGACGAGGACGGCAACGCCATGACGGTGACGTCAGGCCGCTCGAGCTTCCGCCTTCAGTGCCTGCCGCAATCCGACTTCCCGGAGCTTTCGGCCGGATCCTTCTCGCATATCTTCCGTCTCGACTCGGTTGCCCTGAGAGGCCTGATCGAGAAGACCCAGTTCGCCATCTCCACCGAGGAGACGCGCTACTACCTGAACGGCATCTACCTGCACACGCATGAGGTCGGCGGCAAGCTGAAGCTGCGCTCGGTGGCGACCGACGGCCACCGTCTGGCGCGCGCCGAGATCGACGCACCGGCCGGTTCCGAGGGCATGCCGGGCATCATCATTCCGCGCAAGACGGTGAGCGAGCTGCAGAAGCTGGTCGACGATCCGGATGTCGCGGTCACCACCGAACTGTCGGACACCAAGATCCGCTTCACCATCGGCAGCGTGGTTTTGACCTCGAAGCTGATCGACGGCACCTTCCCCGATTATCAGCGGGTCATTCCGACAGGCAACGACAAGAAGCTGATCATCGACCGGCAGAGCTTCGCTGCCGCCGTCGATCGCGTCTCGACCATCTCTTCCGAACGCGGCCGCGCGGTGAAGCTGTCGATCAGCGAGGGTCAGGTGACGCTTGCGGTCAACAATCCGGATTCGGGCAGCGCCACCGAGGAGCTGGCGGCGGATTATTCATCGGATCCGATCGAGATCGGCTTCAACGCCAAATATCTGCTCGACGTTGCCGCGCAGCTGACCGGCACGGAGGCCAAGTTCATGCTGGCCGATGCCGGTTCGCCGACGCTGATCCACGACATGGCCGACGAGACCGCACTCTATGTGCTGATGCCGATGCGGGTGTAGCCGGCGCGGTGTCAGCAATTCGGTCTTGTAGCGGAGCGGCGGCAAGAATGATGATTGCGGCAACTTCCAGAGCTATTCCAGGAAAAGTGTGAAGTGGGTTTCCCGGGAAAGCGCACAGCGCTTTCCCTTGGGAATTGCGTTAAAACAAAGAGATAGAGCGGTTCTGCGTTTCCGTGAAACGATGGACCGCTCTATAGGCGGATAGCGGTTGCCGATACAGAACCATATAAGTAAGCTAACGCTTACTAATTTCCGCAACTATGCGGCGCTGACGATCGATCTGGCGCCAGGTGCCGTGGTTTTTTCCGGCGACAACGGTGCCGGCAAGACCAATCTCCTCGAAGCGATCTCCTTTTTGACACCGGGGCGTGGCTTGCGCCGCGCCCCCTACGCTGATGTCGCGCGCGAAGGTGGCGACGGCGGCTTTGCGCTGCATGCCCAGCTCGACGGACCTGACGGCCAGGTCGAGATCGGAACGGGCATTGCCGGCGGCGACACTGCCGGCGAAGGCGGCAGGCGGGTGCGCATCAACGGCGCTTCGGCGCGTTCGGCCGAGGACATGCTGGAATGGCTGCGCGTGGTCTGGCTGACGCCGGCGATGGACGCGTTGTTCACCGGGCCGGCCGCAGATCGCCGCCGCTTTCTCGACCGGTTGGTGCTGGCGATCGACCCCAGCCACGGGCAACGTGCGATCGACTACGAGAAGGCGATGCGCGGCCGTAATCGCCTGCTTACCGAAGGCTCCCGGGACGACCGTTGGTTCGACGCGATCGAGACGCAGATGGCCGAAACCGGTGTGGCGATCGCCGCGGCGCGAGCCGAGATGGTGCGCCTTCTGGCCGCCATGATCGACAGGCTGCCCGACACGGGACCATTTCCGCAGGCCGATATCGGCCTTTCGGGCGACCTGGAAGCCGAAATTGCCACCGCGCCGGCGGTCGATGTCGAGGAGCGCTTCCGCCGGACGCTTATCGAGGGCCGTGACCGCGATCGTGCCGCCGGACGCACGCTCGAGGGACCGCACCGTTCGGACCTGGTGGTTCGGCACCGTCCCAAGGCGATGCCGGCCGAGCTTTGCTCGACAGGCGAGCAAAAGGCGCTGCTGGTCGGCATCGTGCTGTCGCATGCCCGGCTGACCGGCGAAATGTCGGGCATGACGCCGATCCTGTTGCTCGACGAGATAGCCGCGCATCTCGATAGCGGGCGGCGCGCGGCGCTGTTTTCCATCCTGGAAGAACTGAACTGCCAAGCGTTCATGACCGGAACCGATGCAGCGCTGTTTTCCAGTCTCAAGGGGCGTGCGCAGTTCCTGACCGTCGACCACGGCGTGATTGGGCCAACGATCTAGATCTTATGCAGGTCGTTGGCCCAAAACCGCTTCACACATTTGGGCGACATGCATTAGCTCCTGACAAGGTTTTTCAGTCCCTATATGGTCTGGCAATGACCGCTGCCGCCCTGACCGCCGACGAGATCGAACGCTATGCCCGCCACATCGTGCTGCCCGAAATCGGCGGTGCCGGCCAGCAG
>NZ_RZQG01001839.1:0-334 GCF_003998635.1 Mesorhizobium sp. M7D.F.Ca.US.004.03.1.1 | reverse complement strand
CCTGATAACTGGCCCGGATAATGAGCGTGCTTGTCGGCGAGCCCGACCTTCTTCAACAAGGCGTGCGCATGTTCGATGGCCTTCTCGCGGGGCTCCTTCAAGACGTGCCGGGGCGCTTCGATGATGTTCTCCGCCACCGTCATGTGCGGCCACAGATTGAAGTTCTGGAACACCATGCCGACGCGGGCGCGGATGCGTTCGACCTGCGCCATGTCGGCTGGCCCAAGACGGCCGCTCGACAGCGGCTTCATCTTGATCACCTCGCCATCGATGGCGACCTTGCCGCCATCCGGCTGCTCCAGAAGATTGATGCAACGCAGGAACGTGCTCTTGC
>NZ_RZQG01001838.1:0-422 GCF_003998635.1 Mesorhizobium sp. M7D.F.Ca.US.004.03.1.1 | reverse complement strand
GTCAGATTTGTATAAGAGACAGCCGTACAATCAGCGAAAGACCCGCCGTGCCACCAGGGGGCATCGGCGGGTCCACCCAACGGATAAACCTTGGTCTACTAGCAACTACTCGATGATCTGCACGATCTTGCGTGTATCAGGGTCCACCAGCACCACGTGATCGCCGACAACCGTGTACCTGTTCCTGACGTCAGGGACGTCAATTGTGTGCAGCTCGACCGTATCGGGAAGGGCGGTGCCGACGTTGAGTTCGACGCCGAGCAGGCTGACCGAAGCGAGTTTTTGTTTGTGAATGTACTCACGCACAACGGTCTGCTGTTCAGGCTTTAAAACAAGCACGTCTTCCGCGAAGGAAATGCCGGTTCCAGCGATGAGCAGCAAGGCGCCAGCTGCGCCGATGAGGTAATTTTTCATGTCAAAGT
>NZ_RZQG01001837.1:0-422 GCF_003998635.1 Mesorhizobium sp. M7D.F.Ca.US.004.03.1.1 | reverse complement strand
CCCGAAGGCGCCGCGCGGCGAAGCAGTCAAGGGCGTAAGGATATTGGCGGCCACCACAATTGCCGCCGGCCATGCGGCCTGCCGCATCAGCATGCGGGCGAAACGACCGGCGCGTTCCTGGTAGGCATTGCCGGTCATGACGCTGCCCGCTCCGCAGCCTCGGCAAGATGAACCGGCCGGCCGGTCGTCATCAGCATCTCGCGGGCAAGCGCCGGCGTCCTGGCTCTGCCGGTCGCCACCAGCCATTCGGCAACAACGCCAGCGCTGCGCTGGAAGCCGAGCGCGCAGCACACCAACACGGGGCCGTCGCGGCGCGCACTCTCCAGCGCGCTGGCTGCCTGTTGCCGCATCGCCACTGGCGGCGGCAACAGGTCGATCATCGGAAAGCTGATCCAGCGGCAATCGGCTCGCGCCGGCTTTTC
>NZ_RZQG01001836.1:0-423 GCF_003998635.1 Mesorhizobium sp. M7D.F.Ca.US.004.03.1.1 | reverse complement strand
CCCTATGCCCGCGCAGCACTGCGCCAATTCTACATGCTGCTGCATCAGGGCAAGATCGAAGGTTGTTCGCTCACCACCTTCGAGACCGTGACCGGGCTGTCGCTGACGACGGATGAAGGTGGTTTGCGGGACGAGCTGCCGCCGATCACGACCTGGCTCAATCGCCTGCTGGCGTTGCGCATCGAGACCCAGAATCTGCTGTTCGAGGTGTTCGAGCAGCTGATGACGGCCAAGATCGAAGGCGCCATCGCCGCCGGCAACTACGACAAGGGCCTGGAGACGATCACGGCCGAAAGCATAGTCGTCACCGATCGCCGCACCGTCTACTCGCACCCGGTCTCGGGCGCGCAGTCGCATGTGCTGACCGTCGCGCGCAAGGACCGTATCCGACCGCTCGGCCTCGTCGACGCGCTCGCCATTGTC
>NZ_RZQG01001835.1:0-424 GCF_003998635.1 Mesorhizobium sp. M7D.F.Ca.US.004.03.1.1 | reverse complement strand
ATGCTCTTCGAAGGTCATGATATCGGCCATCAACTGGCAAGGATGGGTGTCGTCGGTCAGTCCGTTGATCACCGGCACGGTGGCATTCTCGGTCAATTCCAGCAGCCGCTCATGCGAGGTGGTGCGGATCATGATCGCATCGACATAACGCGACAGCACCTTGGCGGTGTCGGCGATGGTCTCGGAACGGCCGAGCTGCATCTCAGTGCCGGTCAGCATGATGGTCTCGCCGCCAAGCTGGCGCATGCCGACGTCGAAGGAGACGCGCGTGCGTGTCGACGGCTTGTCGAAGATCATCGCCAGCACCTTGCCTTCGAGCGGCTTTGTCCGCTCGCCGGCCTTGAGACGGGCTTTTCGCACCACCGCGTCGTCCAGCATGAAGCGCAGATCGCCTTCAGAGACGGCGGAAAGGTCGGTGAAATGG
>NZ_RZQG01001834.1:0-425 GCF_003998635.1 Mesorhizobium sp. M7D.F.Ca.US.004.03.1.1 | reverse complement strand
ACGTCATAGACCTCGAGCGAGGTGACATGACCGTCCTTGGTCGGCTTGCGCACGGCCCAGACCTCGTGGATGTGATCGGTTCGCAGATGCAGGTGGAAGGTTTCGTCCAGCACATTGATCCATGGCCCCATCGGCTTGATCGATTTGATCGGCCCGGAATGGATCTGGATGCAGCCGCGGTTTCCGACAAAGCACATGATCGGCATCTCGCCTTCCACGGCATGATGGAACATGGCCCGAACGGCATCATTGTCGAGCAGCCAGGCATAGTCCTGGCCGACCATGCGCACCGCCTGCCGGCGGCTGAGCTTCAGCGTCTTCAGCATGCCGAAGAACTGGTGCACGTCGGTCAGCCGGCTCCAGCGGTCGCGCAGATCGTCGAGATTGGCGGCCGCTTCGTCGCCATGGATCTCGTCATCGGGGAG
>NZ_RZQG01001833.1:0-425 GCF_003998635.1 Mesorhizobium sp. M7D.F.Ca.US.004.03.1.1 | reverse complement strand
CGCTTCGGCCGTGCCGTAGTCGACGTCCGCACGCAGCGTATGCAGCGGCACGCGGCCTTCGCGATACCATTCCATGCGCGCGATCTCGGCGCCGCCGAGACGGCCGGCGCAGTTGATGCGGATGCCTTCGGCACCGAGGCGCATCGCCGACTGAACGGCACGCTTCATGGCGCGGCGGAACGCAATACGACGCTCGAGCTGCTGGGCAATCGACTGAGCGACCAGGGTCGCGTCGATTTCCGGCTTACGCACTTCAACGATGTTGAGGTGCGTCTCGGACTTCGTCATCTCCATCAGCTTCTTGCGAAGCTTCTCGATGTCGGCGCCCTTCTTGCCGATGATCAGACCTGGGCGCGCGGCGTGAATGGTGACGCGGCACTTCTTGTGCGGACGCTCGATCACGACCTTCGAGATGGCAGCCTGCT
>NZ_RZQG01001832.1:0-426 GCF_003998635.1 Mesorhizobium sp. M7D.F.Ca.US.004.03.1.1 | reverse complement strand
GAGATAGTTGCGTGTCTGGCAGGTCCTTTTGCAGAATCCGCATTCGAAGGCTATCTGGACCCGCGCGATATGGCGATGAATGCGTCCGATGGGAATGAGGGGAGCAGCGACTACGCGGATGCCAAGCGAATCTATGGTGAGTTGCGGTTCCTGATGCCGCGCCGCCCCGATTGGGGGCGGATCGAAGATTGCACGGCCCGGCTAGTACTCGATCACTGGTCGGCCATCGAAGCATTGGCCGCGCATTTGCTGGTCAAGCATGCTCTCCAATTCGATGAGGCTCTGACGATTGTTGCGCCGCATCTTCCGCCCATGCCAGCAGCTACGCCGCCAGAGCGTCATCCGCAGCCTGCTTGATCAGCCATTCGATGTGATTTGACCACATCTGCAACACCTCGCGCTTCTCCTTGACGTTGCTATAGAGAT
>NZ_RZQG01001831.1:0-427 GCF_003998635.1 Mesorhizobium sp. M7D.F.Ca.US.004.03.1.1 | reverse complement strand
GCAAGCATGCGCTGGTCACCGGTGGCGGCTCCGGCGTCGGCCGGGCCATCGCGCTGGCGCTGGCCGGTGCCGGCATCGACGTGACCATCTGCGGCCGCCGGGAAGCGGAGCTCGCCAAGGTGGCCGGCGAAAGCAAAGGCATTTTCGGCATCGCCGCGGACGTCACCGATGAGGCGGCGATGGCATCGCTTTACGAGAGGGCGCAAGCCGCGCGCGGGCCATTCGACATCGTCGTCGCCAATGCCGGCATGGCCGGCAGCACGCCGGCGCACAAGACCACCCTTGCCGACTGGCAGCGGATACTCGACGTCAATTTGACCGGAGCTTTCCTGACGGTTAAGCCGGCGTTGGCCGGCATGGCCGTTCGCAAGACGGGGCGGATCGTCTTCATCGCTTCGACGGCAGGGCTGAAAGGCTACGCCTATGT
>NZ_RZQG01001830.1:0-427 GCF_003998635.1 Mesorhizobium sp. M7D.F.Ca.US.004.03.1.1 | reverse complement strand
GCGGCAGCCACCTGGGGCACGAAGTGGGGATCGCTGTCGACATCGGAGATGGTGAGCGTGCCCGACGTCGAGATGTCGGCGGCCGTGTTGCCTTCGGTCAGGTCGCGCACATCGGCCGACAGGACGGCCGCGTCGTTGGTGCCCAGGATGTGGACGGTCACGGTGGTGGCGGTGCCGTCGGCGCTGACGACATTGAAGGTGTCGGTGTAGGTTGTGCCGGCGACGAACTCGTCATGGGCGGAGGATGCCGTGTAGGTCCAGTTGCCGTCGGCATCGAGGTCGAAGGTGCCGTAGCTGCCTGCGGCAGCCACCTGGGGCACGAAGTGGGGATCGCTGTCGACATCGGAGATGGTGAGCGTGCCCGACGTCGAGATGTCGGCGGCCGTGTTGCCTTCGGTCAGGTCGCGCACATCGGCCGACAGGACGG
>NZ_RZQG01000182.1:0-8234 GCF_003998635.1 Mesorhizobium sp. M7D.F.Ca.US.004.03.1.1 | reverse complement strand
GGCTCATACAGCGTGACGCCCGAGAGTTTCGACAGGTCGAGCGTGTGTTCGCTCTGTTGCGGCCGGCCGATACCGCGCTTGGAACCATGGCCGAGGATTTCCAGCGGCGATTCTTCCGCCACAGCCCAGGCGACGGTGGACAGGACTTCTTCCGACGTGGTTGGAGTGAAGGTGGTCATGGTCGACCCTTGTTCCTCGCCCCGCTTCGCGGGGGAGAGGAACCTTCATTCTGAGGCGCCATCATCTCAAAACCTCGGAATGTCCGGAAACGGCAGTTTGCCGCCGGAAATGTGCATGCGGCCGAGTTCGGCGCAGCGGCGCAGCTGCGGGAACACTTTTCCCGGGTTGAGCAGATGGTTGGGATCGAAGGCGCATTTGACGCGCATCTGCTGGTCGAGGTCGACCTGGGTGAACATTTCCGGCATCAGGTCACGTTTTTCCACGCCCACCCCGTGTTCGCCGGTGAGCACACCGCCAACCTTGACGCAAAGCCGCAATATGTCGGCGCCAAAGCTTTCGGCCTTGTCGAGTTCGCCCGGCACATTGGCGTCGTAGAGGATCAGCGGATGCAGATTGCCGTCGCCGGCATGAAAGACATTGGCGACGCCGAGGCCGTATTTCTCCGACAGCTCGCGCATGCCGGCCAGCACACGCGGCAGTTCCTTGCGCGGGATGGTGCCATCCATGCAGTAATAATCGGGAGAGATGCGGCCGACCGCCGGGAATGCCGCCTTGCGGCCGGCCCAGAAGCTCAGCCGCTCCTGCTCCGACTGCGATATGCGGCAGGTGGTCGAGCCGTTCTTGTAGGCGATGGCCTCGACAAGGCCGATCAGATGATCGACCTCGACGCCCGGCCCATCGAGTTCGACGATCAGCAGTGCCTCGACATCAAGGGGATAGCCGGCATGAACGAAATCCTCGGCCGCGTGGATCGCCGGCCGGTCCATCATCTCCATGCCGCCCGGGATGATGCCGGCACCGATGATGTCGGCGACGCACTGGCCGCCCTGCTCGCTGGTGGGAAAGCCTATCAGCAGTGCACGTGCCGTCTCCGGCTTCTTCAGAATGCGCACGGTGACCTCGGTGACGACGCCGAGCAGCCCTTCCGAACCGGTCATGACGCCGAGCAGGTCATAACCTTCCGCATCGAGATGGCTACCGCCGAGCCGCACCACCTCGCCGCTCATCAGCACCATCTCGATGCCGAGCACATTGTTGGCGGTGAGGCCGTATTTCAGGCAGTGCACGCCGCCGGAATTCTCCGCGACATTGCCGCCGATCGAGCAGGCGATCTGGGAGGATGGATCGGGGGCGTAGTAGAAGCCCTCCTGCTCGACGGCGGTGGTGATGCCGAGATTGGTGACGCCCGGCTGCGCGACGACGGTGCGATTGGGAAAATCGATCGCGAGGATGCGGTTGAAGCGGCTCATGACCAGCAGCACCGCGTCCTCGAGCGGCAGCGCGCCGCCCGACAGCGAGGTGCCGGAGCCGCGCGGCACGACGCGGATGTTGCGCTCGTTGCAGTATTTCAGCACGCGCGAAACCTGCGCCACCGTTTGCGGCAAAACGACAACCAGCGGCAGCTGCCGATAGGCGGTCAGGCCATCGCTCTCGAAAGCGCGCATGGAATTGGCGGCGTCGACGACGCCCTCGCCCGGCACGATGATGCGCATGTCGGCGACGATCTCGTCGCGCCGGCGCATCGTGGCGTCGTCTGGTTTCGGCATGGCTAGGCCGGACATCAACAGCCTCGTTTCGCTTGACTGGTCAAAATCTTTTACCAGTGAAGCGCGTCGGTTGCAAATCCTGCCTGGGTGGGGAAACCAGCCTCATGGTCGAGACAGGCTTCCGCAGCGGCAATCTGCCGCTGCCTCGTCTGCCTGTTCGGCTATTCGCCCGCCAGCTTGCCGGGTTCGGAATGCATCCGCCGCACGCGACGCACGCCCCACCAGACCAGCAGGATGGCGACAGGCACCGAAGCGGCGGTGATGACCTCCGGCGCGAAGGCGTGGCCGAAGATCGAGGCACCCTTCGCGACATAGCCGATAAGGCCGACCACATAATAGGAGACGGCGGCGACCGAGAGGCCTTCGACGGTCTGCTGCAGGCGCAGTTGCAGGCGGGCGCGGTTGTTCATCGAGGCGAGCAGGTCTCGGTTCTGCTTCTCGACCTCGACATCGACCCAGGTGCGCAGCAGCGTCGTGGCGCGGGTCAGCTTGCGCGACAGATTGGCTTGCCGCTCTTCGACCGAGCGGCAGGTGCGCATGGCTGGTGCCACGCGTCGCTGCAGGAACCCGCCCCAGGTATCGTAGCCGGGCACGGCTTCTTCCTCGAGCGCTTCCAACCGCTCGACCACGATGCCGTCATAAGCGCGGCTGGCGCCAAAGCGGTAGAGGCTCGACGCCGCGTCCGCTTCCAACTCCGCGGCAAGTTCGGTCAGGTCGGCCAGCAAGGTCTGGCTGTCGCGGGTCTCGGCGACCTTCATCTCCAGCGTGGTCTGCGCCAGCCGGTCCTCGATGCGGCGGGCGCGGCCGGACAAGTTCAGGGCCAGCGGCAGGCCGAGCATGGCCAACGTGCGGTAGGTTTCGATGTCGATCAGCCGTTGCGATAGCGCGCCGGTGCGCGCCGGGGTCAGGCCGCGATCGAGCACCAGCATGCGCGTCATGCCGTCGCCATCCTGGCGGAAATCGGTGACGATGGCGGCGTTGCCGCGCTCGACCAGCGAGTAGCACAGGCTGGTTGGATCGAAGCCGGCGATCAGCCGCTCGCTCGCTTGCGTCCACTTGCGAATTTCGAGCCGGATGCCGGAGATGACTGTTCCCGGGGGAGAAAACCCGTTGCCGAAGGGCGAATCCTCCTGCGTCCTGCCGCTTTCGGAGAGCGGCCCTTCCCACAGATAGGTCGAGAATTCGGTGTGCCGCTCCCAGCGCAGCGAGCCCTTGCCCCATTTCATAGCGTGGTGGCGAGCCTGGCGGTCGGGTGCGGCGATGCCGAGGCGTCGCGACAGTTCGGAAAGCACGGCCATGTCGACGCCGGAGCCGCCCTCGGTCATGAAGGCGAGTTGCACCAGGACGCGCGGCTTTTCGATGAGCGGATGCGGCCGGGCATGGACCTCGCCGAGCGCGCCGGGCCGGCCCTCATGCGCGGGAAATCCCATGACGCTGCCCTTGGCGCGCGGCTGGAATTCGAGATTGGACGGGTCGTCTGACACGGCTTGTCCCCCGGGTTTCTTTGAACCCTCTTGCACTCGCGTCCCTCTAGAGCCAATGGCCGGATGACGCAAACAGCAAAGTTTAGCCGAAGATGATATGACGCCAGGCGGCAAATTCGACACGCTTCGGCCAATTGGATAAATAATTTGACCAGTTGGCGACGCAGGCTTTATCCTGCGCCCCACCGGTTCACCTTCCAGGCATCGAGTTGAGCGATATTTTTTCCAGGATCGAGCATTCGCGCACCGCCGACGAGGTGGTGCAGCAGATCGAGAGCCTCATCCTCGAAGGCGTACTGCGCACCGGCGACCGGTTGCCGGGCGAGCGCGAGCTTGCACGCCAGTTCGACGTGTCGCGGCCGATCCTGCGCGACGCACTGAAGGCGCTCGAAGGGCGCGGCCTTTTGACGACGAGGCCGGGTGGTGGCACGCATGTCGCCGATGTCATAGGCCAGCTGTTCACCAAGCCGGTGACGGACCTGATCTCGATGCACCGCAAGGCTGTGACCGACTATCTGGAATACCGCCGCGAGATCGAAGGGGTGGCGGCTGAATACGCTGCGCGGCGCGCCACGTCAGACGACATGGCGCTGCTCGACAAGATCATGGCACGCATGGACGATGCGCACCGGACCGGCGACTTCGATGACGAGGCTGAAATCGACGTCGAGTTCCATCATGCGATCTGCGAATGCGCGCACAACATCATCCTTTTGCACACGCTGCGCTCCTGCTATCGGCTGTTGTCGGAAGGCGTGTTCCAGAACCGGCTCTTGGTGTTCACCGTGCCCGGCGCGCGCGAGGCGCTGCTTGCGCAGCACCGGGCAATCCATGCGGCGGTGAAGGCCGGCGACCCGGCCGCTGCCCGGCAAGCAGCGATGGACCACATCACCTATGTCGAACGGTCGATGGCGGAGGCCGAGCGCAGCGGCGACTGGCAGCGCGTCTCGCGACTGAGGCTGAAACAGCGCGTCGACGCCACCGATACCGAACCTGCACGCAAACGCTCCTAGCTATCGAAACGGGAAGCCCATGAGCCAAATCCTGACCATCGCCGACCTCAAGGACCTCGCGCGCCGGCGCGTGCCGAAGATGTTCTTCGACTATGCCGATTCCGGCGCCTGGACCGAGAGCACCTACCGGGCCAACGAGGAGGATTTCGGCAAGATCAAGTTCCGCCAGCGCGTGCTGGTCGACATGAGCAACCGTTCGCTGGAATCGACCATGATCGGCGAAAAGGTGGCAATGCCGGTGGCGCTGGCCCCGACCGGCCTGACCGGCATGCAGCACGCCGATGGCGAGATGCTGGCGGCGCAGGCAGCGGAAGAATTCGGCGTGCCGTTCACCTTGTCGACGATGAGCATCTGCTCGATCGAGGATGTCGCCTCGGTAACCACGAAGCCGTTCTGGTTCCAGCTCTATGTGTTGCGCGACAAGGACTTCGTGCTTAATCTGATCGACCGGGCAAGGGCGGCGAAATGCTCGGCTTTGGTGCTGACGCTCGACCTGCAGATTCTCGGCCAGCGGCACAAGGATGTCCGTAACGGCTTGTCGGCGCCGCCCAAGATGACGTTGGCCAACATTGCCAACATCGCCATGCGCCCGCGTTGGTGGATGGGCATGGCCGGCACGAAGCGCCGCACCTTCCGCAACATTGTCGGTCATGCCAAGGGTGTCGGCGACGTCTCATCTCTGGGTTCATGGACGAACGAGCAGTTCGATCCGCATCTGTCGTGGAAGGATGTCGCCTGGATCAAGGAGCGCTGGGGCGGCAAGCTGATCCTGAAAGGTATTCTCGACAAGGAGGACGCGCTGATGGCGGCCAAGACCGGCGCCGACGCGATCGTCGTTTCCAACCATGGCGGGCGCCAGCTCGACGGCGCATCGTCATCGATCATGGCGCTGGAAGAAATAGCCGACGCTGTCGGTGACAGGATCGAAGTGCACATGGATGGCGGCATCCGCTCCGGCCAGGATGTGCTGAAGGCGCTCTGCCTCGGCGCCAAGGGCACCTATATCGGCCGGCCATTTCTTTACGGGCTGGGTGCGCTCGGCAAGGAAGGGGTTACCAAGGCGTTGGAAATCATCCGCAAGGAGATGGACATCACGCTGGCGCTGTGCGGAAAGCGTTTGGTCACCGACATGGGCAAGGACCAGCTCCGGCGCTAAGTCCCGTGACCGCCTAACCACGGAGACAACGGAAAATTGGCAGAACCCGGCATCCATTTTCTCGACGCGCATGGGCCGGAAGGTGTGCGTCTTTATGCCATTGGCGACGTCCACGGCCGGCTCGACCTGCTGGTCGCCATGCATCAGCGCATCAAGGCCGAGATCGAGCAGGAAGCGCCTGCCGACTGGCGCGTCATCCATCTTGGCGACTATGTCGACCGCGGGCCGGACTCAAAGGGCGTCATCGATTTCCTGATCGAAGCGCGAGAGCGCGACCCGCGCCATCTGATGCTGGCCGGCAACCACGACATCGGCTTTCTCGATTTTCTCAAGACCCCCGACCCGGACGGGCTTTTCATCCGGTTTGGCGGCATCCAGACGGCGCAGTCCTACGGCGTGGCGATCAGTGAAGGCACCAGCGTGTGGTTCGGCAAGGCCGAGTCCGCCGTGCGCAAAGGACATCAGGCCCTGGTCGAGGCCGTGCCGCAAAGCCACATCGACTTCCTGCGGTCGCTGCCGTTTTCGGAGACACTGGGCGACTTTTTCTTCTGCCATGCCGGCATCCGGCCCGGCATCGCGCTGGAAAGGCAAAACCCGCAGGATCTGATCTGGATCCGTGACGTCTTCCACAACCACCCCGGCCTTTATCCAAAGATCGTGGTGCACGGCCACACGCCGGTGCCGGAGGCGGAAGTGATGGCCAACCGCGTGAATGTCGACACGCTCGCCTGGCAATCCGGCATGCTGAGCGCGCTCGTCGTCGACGGGCCGGACAAACGCATCCTGACACTGACGATCAAGGAGCCTGGGACGATCAAGGAACCCGGAACGATAAAAGAGGCCTGAGCGCTGCGCGTCCGAGGACGCCAAAGACGCTCCGGCTCGTGGCGCAGCCCCGGCTTTTAGCGAAGCGAGGCGGTGACGCCGTAGCCGTCGACGGCGTTGTGGTTGTTGGCTGCGTCGGCGGCATAAATGCCGAGGCCGCACAGCACGATGGCGGATACCATGGCAAAGGACAGAAGCGCTGCTTTCACGGACGTCATCTCTTGTTGAGCTTTCTGCATCTGTGCACGAGGCGGTTACCAATGCGTTGAAACGGAGAATTCGCTTCAAAGTTTCGACGATTTCGCGCTTCTAGGCATGTTCTGTATCAACGGTGTGTCGCGCGGGTCACACAAAAGGTTCATCGCGGTTGCACCGAAGATGCAGAGCGCGCGCCTTCTAGGCTGGCGGGCGGACGTAAACCAAGGATGAAAGGCGTTTTCCCCAGGCGGATTCACCGCCGCGTGCCAATTATGTCACGCGGCCATGCACCAAGGGATGGGTGTTCTCAGATGGTCGCTACCCAGGCGCGGGCAATGGCCAGGCCGGCAGCGTCAGCGTCGGGCCCGTTGCGGGCCATTTCGCCGTCGAGCTTGCCGGCCCAGTCGGGATGGCGCGCGGCGATGGTCGGGGCAAAGGACGAACTCCAGTCTTGCACCATCTGCCGGTCGGCCTCGAAATGGAACTGGAAACCGTAGACGGCGCGGCCGACGCGGAACGCCTGGTTCTCGGTGACATCGTTGCCGGCGAGCCGCACGGCGTTCTCGGGCAGCACGAAGGTGTCGTCGTGCCACTGGAAGATCGGGAATTTCTCCGGCAACTGAGCCAGCACCGGATCGTCCTTGGCATCCGGCGTCAGCGAGACGCCGTGCCAGCCGAACTCGTTAGCGCCGCCAATGCGGTTCTCGCCGCCGAAGGCGCGGGCGACGAGCTGGCTGCCGAGGCAGATGCCGAGCACGGCGCGGTCCTTGCCAGCGAAATCGCGGGTCAGTTCGAGCAGTGCCGGGAAATAGGGGTACTCATCGTCGGCCAGCGCATTCTGGCCACCGCCGAGCACCACCATGGCGTCATGCCCGGCCGCGTCATCCGGCAGGGGATCGCCTTTGTAAGGGAGGCGCAGATCGAGATCTGCGCCCGCCTCCGCAAGTGCTGCGCCGACCTGGCCAAGGCCGGTATTGTCGTAGTTCTGGACCACCAGCACCCGCATGAAAAACCCTGCTGACATGAAAAAGATGTGACGAGCGATACCATGCCGTCAGCATTGCAGCCAAGATGCGCGTTCGGAGAGAAAGCTATGCCACTGCAAAACCGGGTCGATCCGTTCGGCGCCATCCACGCCGTGCCCGAGCGCGGGCTGTTCACCGGCAATCGCGGTATCATCCACGATCCCGAGACGAAGACGCTGCTGAAAAAGCGCTGGGCGCTTCAGGCCTGGATCATCTGCGTTTGCCAATTCCGCGACGTGCGGCGCGAACCGATGGGCAGCAACCGAAAGGGCGGTAAAGCGGGCTGGACCGAGCTGTTCTTCCTCGACGAGGTGACGGCATTGGCGGCCGGGCATCGCCCCTGCTTCTTTTGCCAGCGCGAACGGGCCAAGGTTTTCGTTGGCCGCTTCGGCGAAGCCTTCGGCATTGCCGAGCCGCGCGCGCCGATGGTCGACAAGCGGCTGCACAAGGAGCGGCTGGCTTCGGGCGCCAAGCCGCCGATGGTGGCATTTGAAGAGCTTGCCGGCCTGCCGGACGGCGCCATCGTTGCGGATGGCGGCACCGTTTATGCCTTGCGCATGGGCAAGACACTGCGCTGGTCCTTTGCGGGATACGGGCAGCCGAACGATTTCGGCCAGCTCAAAGGCAAGACGCTGTCGCTGCTGACGCCGGCCACGACGCTCGCCGTGCTGCGGCATGGCTTTCGGCCGGCGTGGCATCCGACCGCCGAGGCTTGACGCCGGCGGCCGGCTCGCTCATTCCTCGGCGATGCGCGCCAATTACAAAATGCAACGTCTGTTCGTGCCCGACGATCTGCGGCCAGACAT
>NZ_RZQG01001829.1:0-428 GCF_003998635.1 Mesorhizobium sp. M7D.F.Ca.US.004.03.1.1 | reverse complement strand
TTCCAGACCGGCGTCATCGGTGACATTGTCCTCGATGGCGCGCTTCCAGAAGGTGCGCTCGGCCTTGGAGCCGCGCCGGTAGGCAAGGATGACCGGCAAGGTCACCTTGCCTTCGCGGAAATCGTCGCCGACGTTCTTGCCCAGATCCTTGCTGGTGCCGCCATAATCCAGCGCATCGTCGATTAGCTGGAAGGCAAGGCCGAGATTCATGCCGTAGGAGCGCAGCGCGGCACGATCATTGCGCGTCGCCTGGGCGATGACGGGACCGACTTCGGCAGCAGCCGAAAACAGCGCCGCGGTCTTGGCCTTGATCACCGCGAAATGCTCGTCCTCGGTGGTTTCGAGGTTCTTGGCGGCGGCAAGCTGCATCACCTCGCCCTCGGCGATGATCGAGGCCGCACTCGACAGGATGTCGAGTGCTTCGAGCG
>NZ_RZQG01001828.1:0-429 GCF_003998635.1 Mesorhizobium sp. M7D.F.Ca.US.004.03.1.1 | reverse complement strand
CTTCTCAATATGAACAGGAGCTTTCTGATACCATTTGTAAATACCGTACACATAAACTCCAGCCAAGGCCACATAGAGTAGGGTAACAGCATAGGGTGAAGCGCCTAAGGCAAGCGACGTAGTCGCGAGCCCCTGAATGAAACCATAGATGAATAAAAAGGATAAAATGGCTAGAAGAAACCAGCCAAGGTTTTTAAGTAATTTCATAAAGTTCTCCTATCTTGCTTTATAGCTGTTTTTCAATACAAAGAGGTTTGCTATTCCTAACACAAGTACCCAGGCAAGTAACATACCGATGTTAGAAAAAGATATTTCCCCACCTTTTTTATTTAAAAGATTTACAATAGGACCAACGAACGAGTAATCCAACACTTTCTGAGCCGTATCATTTTGAAGAGCAATCATAGGTAAAAAAGAGACAATTAACAT
>NZ_RZQG01001827.1:0-429 GCF_003998635.1 Mesorhizobium sp. M7D.F.Ca.US.004.03.1.1 | reverse complement strand
GCTCCACGCCACGCGACGGCACGACGATCGACACCGGCAGCGGCTTGCCGGCCGGCGGCGCGACAATGCGTCGCCGTTTCAGACGCGAAGCGGCAAGCATGATGCTGGCGAGATTTGAGAGGATGAGAGCAGTCGAAAGCGTGGCGGCTATGAGAGTGAGTTCCATCGAGATCCGGTCACTCCAGAAAACCGGTCCGCAGGACGGCCGATTCAACAGTTCGACAGAGCGCCCGAGTCGCGCGGCACTGGTCGGCGCACACCATCATTGTCATGTGTCACTTAAATGACATTCTTTCCCGCCACCTGCCGCTAAAGCGAGTCGCGTTTGAACGGATTCAGGCGACGCGCTTTAGGTCCTTGTTTTTATGCATGTCGTTTTCCCAAAACCGAGGCCACTTTTGGGCGACATGCATTAGAGGCCGCAATAAC
>NZ_RZQG01001826.1:0-430 GCF_003998635.1 Mesorhizobium sp. M7D.F.Ca.US.004.03.1.1 | reverse complement strand
TTGCAGCTTCGGTCCACAGCCCTGGCTTGCCATTGCTGACCAGCCCCGCGAGCAGATGGCTGAATTTGCTGGTGTCGAGCGGCTCGCCGATGACGCCGGTCGAGGCCAGGAAAACCTCGCTTGCCTTGCAGCCGGCCGCCTTCGCCGCCGCCTCACCCGTCAGGGCCGTGGATTCCCGACCTTTCTTGCCGGTGAACGCGTTGGCATTGCCGGAATTGACGACCAGTACCCGCGCCTTGCCGGCGCCGAGATTCTGGCGGCAGAAATCGACCGGCGCCGAGGGACATTTCGATTTCGTGAACACACCGGCGACCGCGGTGCCTTCATCGAAGACCATAGTCAGCAGATCGGTGCGGTTCTTGTACTTTATACCCGCCTCGGCGGTGGCGATGCGCACCCCCTCGATTTCTGGCATCTTGGGGTATTTCTT
>NZ_RZQG01001825.1:0-430 GCF_003998635.1 Mesorhizobium sp. M7D.F.Ca.US.004.03.1.1 | reverse complement strand
TTGGTTTTCTTCCGGTCCCATGCGACGCGCTGGCCGACAACCGATGAAATCGGCACGCGGTCGCGGATCTCGTCGAGGAAGGCGGGTGGAAAGCGCATCGGGGAACTCGTTTCCCCACCATATAATCATGCCTGCGAAGTCCGACGACCCCTAATGCGGGCCATACCCGGTTTCCACAGGGCAAAAAGAAAGGCGGCCGTTGCGGGCCGCCTCGCTTCAATGGCCGGCCAGGTGCCGGTTACTGTGCGGCAAGCGCGCCGAAGATGACGCCGGAGAGGATGCCGACCAGCACATAGTCGTTGCCGACGCGGATCCATTCCTGGCCGCGGCCGGGACGATGCAGGCCGTAGCGGCCATAGTCGCGGATCGGCTGGTGACGCTTCCAGCTGGAATATTTCTGGCCATTGCGCCAGTTGTTGCGCTTCACGAC
>NZ_RZQG01001824.1:0-431 GCF_003998635.1 Mesorhizobium sp. M7D.F.Ca.US.004.03.1.1 | reverse complement strand
GTATAATTAGGCGGGGTGCGCGCCGACTTCAGTCTGCTGTGTGCCGACGGATCGCCCTCCGCCAGAACTTTTCGGTCAGCTCAGGAATATCGCTTGTATCGACATCGCTCTCGGGTCGCGCCTTCAAGGCTGCGATTTCCGCTTTCTGAGGCTCTGTTAGTGGAGGTGGATTTGCCGGGTCGAACTTGTACCGGATGAGTTTGGCCATAGTGCTATTTCTACTCGGCGCAGGCGCTGCTGTCGAACGCCAACGTCGCGATCCTTCGCGCCCCCCTCTGTCCTGCCGGACAGAGGGGGGCGCTGTCCCGCCAGCCTGTCAACGCCTGACAACAGCCTCCGGTGCCTGCCAGCCATAGAGCCAGTCCAAATCCGCCGCGAGTTTGTCCGACGAGCGCATTTTCAGGAACAGATTGCGGGCGACCGCCACTGGC
>NZ_RZQG01001823.1:0-432 GCF_003998635.1 Mesorhizobium sp. M7D.F.Ca.US.004.03.1.1 | reverse complement strand
GCTATTGCCGTCGTTGGCCCGCTCGTGGCGCCCTACGATCCGCGCACGGGGAGCCTCATTGATCAACTCCAGCCGGCGAGCTGGGCGCATCCATTGGGCACTGATGAACAGGGGCGTGACGTTTTGAGCCGAATGCTTTACGGCGCACGCAACAGCCTGGCGATCGGCATTGGTGCTGTCGCTATGGCGGTTGTGGTCGGCTGCGTGGTCGGCGCCTTGGCCGGCGCTGCTGGCGGCTTGATCGACGCAGCCTTGATGCGCATTACCGACGGCCTGCTGGCGATTCCCGGTATTGTGCTGGCGATCGGCATGGTGGCCTTGCTGGGCCAGGGCTTCTTTGCGGTGATGGTCGCCGTGGCCCTGACCAATGCGCCGGCGTTTGCGCGCCTGCTACGCAGCAGTCTGGTTGCGCTTGGGCCGGCAGAATACATC
>NZ_RZQG01001822.1:0-432 GCF_003998635.1 Mesorhizobium sp. M7D.F.Ca.US.004.03.1.1 | reverse complement strand
TCGCAGGGCTGCTCGACGGTGTGATGCCCGTCGCCACCTGCCTGGTTCCGCTCGATGAGGCTCTTGGGCGCGTGGCTGCCGGGATGCCGGCTGTCGTGCCGGCGCAGCCTGCGCGCGATATCGCTGCCATCGACGGCTGGGCGTGTCGCGCCTTTGATCTCGTGGGAGCGTCGGCCTATTCGCCAGTAGCATTGCCGACCCCGCCCCTCTGGGTGGAGACGGGCGATGCCATGCCTGGAAATCGTGACTGTGTGCTGCAGGCCGGTCTTATCGATTGCGATGGACCGGTGATCCAGGCGGCATCTGAAGCCGCGCCTGGCCAGGGTGTGCGCCGGATGGGCGAGGACATGGCGGCGAACCGCCCGCCAACATTTGAAGGAAAGACAATCGGCGTCGCTGACCTGCTGGTCGCTCGCAAAGTGGGATTGAGCC
>NZ_RZQG01001821.1:0-432 GCF_003998635.1 Mesorhizobium sp. M7D.F.Ca.US.004.03.1.1 | reverse complement strand
CCCCTCGATCCGCCAGGACATCCGCTACGCCGGATCGGACAATTTTCTGCATCGCAGGGTGAACGGCTATGACGCGCCGGCCTGCATCCTCACCGACCAGGCGGCAAAGGCACTGTCCGCCGTCCAGAAGACGCTCGCCGCCAGAAGCCTGACCCTGGTCGTATTCGATTGCTATCGCCCTGCCCGCGCCGTCACCGACATGGGCGAGTGGACGAAACAGGATGGGCCGCCCGATCCGCAATGGTATTCGAGGGTCAGGCGCGGCGACCTGATCGCCAAGGGCTATGTCGGAGAACTATCGACCCATTCACGTGGCTCGACCGTCGACGTCGCCATCGCCCGGACAGACCGCAGGTCCAGTCCGAACCCAGCCTGCGGTGCGGTCGATGCCGACACGCTCGATTTCGGCACCGGCTTCGACTGCTTTGACCC
>NZ_RZQG01001820.1:0-432 GCF_003998635.1 Mesorhizobium sp. M7D.F.Ca.US.004.03.1.1 | reverse complement strand
GTCGAAGACCTGATGAAGAACGGCGCGGTGCAGCGCGGCTGGCTCGGCGTCGAAATCCAGCCGGTCACCTCTGACATCGCCGAATCGCTCGGTCTGAAGTCCAACAATGGCGCGTTGGTGTCCAGCGCCCAGGACGATGGCCCCGGCAAGAAGGCCGGTATCATCGCTGGCGACGTCATCACCCAGGTCGAGGGCAAGGACGTCGCTTCGCCGAAGGAACTTCGCCCGCCTGATCGGAGCCTATTCGCCGGGCAAGTCGGTTGATGTCACCGTCTGGCGCGACGGCAAGAGCGAAACGCCCAAGGTCGATCTCGGCAAGCTGCCATCGAGCGACAAGCGAGCATCTGCCGACCAGCAGCAGCCCGCCGCTCCGGCCAGTTCCGACACCCGGCCGGCGCGGTCGCTGAAAGTCTCCAGCGGCAATCAATAGAC
>NZ_RZQG01000181.1:0-8250 GCF_003998635.1 Mesorhizobium sp. M7D.F.Ca.US.004.03.1.1 | reverse complement strand
CCTGATCCTGTCCAACCTTCTGGCCACCTTCGCCTCGACGCTTACCGTGCTTCTGCTGGCCCGCGTCGTGCTCGGCGTTGCACTCGGCGGCTTCTGGGCGATGTCGGCGGCGATGGCGTTGCGGCTGGTGCCGATGCGGCTGATGCCGCGCGCCATGTCGATCATCCTGACGGGCGTTTCACTGGCGACCGTCACGGCCGCTCCAGTGGGCGCCTATGTCGGCGATATCTGGGGCTGGCGCACCGCGTTCATGATCGCGACAGTTGTCGCTGCGCTGGCGCTGCTGGTGCAGGTAGCCGCCATTCCGAAATTGCCGCCGGTGGGTGTGGCTAGCTTCCGCACCTTGCTCGACGTGCTGGAGCGTCCGTCGATCAGGGTCGCCCTGCTGGTCGTGCTGCTGGTCGCTTCCGGGCACTTTGCTGGCTTCACCTATGTCCGCCCCTTCCTCGAGAAGGTGCCCGTGCTCGACATCGAGACGATCTCGCTGGTGCTGCTGGCCTATGGCATAGGCGGCTTCTTCGGCAATGTCGCCGGCGGCATCCTGGCCGAACGCAGCCTCAAGGCAGCCGTTGCGCTGGCACCCCTGCTGATTGCGCTGGCCGCCGCCTCGATGCTGGTTTTCGGCGCTTCACCCACGGTCGCCGCTGCCGCTGTTGCGGTCTGGGGTTTTGCCTTCGGCGCGGTGCCGGTCGGGCTGCAGAGCTGGCTGGTGCGGGCCGCGCCCGATCAGGCCGAAAGCGCCGGCGGACTGATGGTGGCGACGTTCCAGGTGGCGATTGCGCTCGGCGCCGTCTTCGGCGGCCTGCTGGTCGACCATGCCGGCGTCGCCAGCGCCTTCGCCTATTGCGGCGCGGCGACGCTGCTGGCGGCCATCGTGGTGTTCCTGCGCGGCCCGAAGCGCGCCAAGTAGCCTGGGCGCAAATCAGGCTTCCCTGACACTGCGCGTCGGCCCGGGAACCATCACGGTTCTCGGGCCGACGCCGTTGTGATGGCAGCGACGAAGCGGTTCAGGCTGTCCTCGACATAGGCGGCCAGTTCGATCGCCGGGTCAAAGCTCCACCACAGCAACGAGCCTTGCCAATGCGAGGCCATCAGCAGGCCGATGTCGCGTGGCGGGTTGGGCGTTTCAGCAAAACAGGCTGCAAGTGCGTCGCACAGGAACGCCTTCCAGGCGGCACCGCGCGCCCTGAGCACCGCATCGCGCAGATCCTCGCGCAGCACAAGCAGGCCTTCGGCATAGGATTCGATGCCGCCATAGCCTTGCGACAGCGCCACCAACAGCGCGACCGCGCCGGTGGGGGTTCTGGGAACAGTGGCTGCCAGCGTCCTGGTGTTCTCGTCGAGACCGTCCCAGGCGTGCAGCAAGGTGCGCTGTTTCAGCTGCGCCTTGTTCTTGAAGCGCTGCACCAGCGTTGCACCGGAGAGACCACAAGCCTTTGCCAGGCGCTCGAAGGTGAGTGCTTCCGGACCATGCTCGTGGATCAACCGGTGCGCGGTCTCCAGCACCTGCTCGTCGGACTGGGTTTTTGGGCGAGTCATCTTGACATCCTGATATAACCGAATGATCATTTATATATGATGTAAGCAGCACAGACCAGCCCGTGTCTGATCGATGAGTGCGTTTTTGGGAGAGTTCAATGACGTTGCAAGGAAAAGTTGCCCTGGTCGCCGGTGGGACGCGCGGCGCCGGACGAGGCATAGCGGTCGAACTCGGCGCTGCCGGTGCCACAGTCTATGTCACCGGGCGCAGCACGCGCGCCCAACAATCCGAATATGCCCGGCCCGAAACCATCGAGGAAACTGCGGAACTGGTCTCGGCGAACGGAGGCAAGGGCATCGCCGTGCAGGTCGACCATCTGGTGGCCGATGATGTGCGCAGACTGGTTGAGCGCATCCGCAGTGAACAGGGCCGGCTCGACATACTGGTCAACGACATTTGGGGTGGCGAAAAGCTGTTCGAGTGGAACAAGCCGGTCTGGGACCACAATCTGGACAATGGTCTGCGCATGCTGCGGCTTGGCATCGACACGCATCTCATCACAGCACACCATGCGTTGCCGCTGCTGATCGAACGTCCGGGCGGGCTGCTCGTCGAAGTCACCGACGGCACGGCCGAATACAATGCCGACCACTACCGGCTGTCGCCCTTCTACGACCTTGCCAAGGTCGCGGTGACGCGCATGGCATGGGCGCACGCCAAGGATCTCGCAAAATACGACGCAACGTCTGTGTCGCTGACGCCCGGCTGGCTGCGTTCGGAGATGATGCTGGAAGCCTTTGGCGTGAGCGAGGACAATTGGCGCGACGCCACCGCTGAGGTGCCGCATTTCGTCATTTCCGAGACGCCACGCTTCGTCGGCCGCGCCGTTGCGGCTTTGGCGGCGGATGCGGATCGCTCGCGCTGGAACGGGCAGTCGCTGTCCAGCGGCGGGCTCGCGCAGGTCTACGGCTTTACCGACCTCGACGGCTCACGGCCCGACGCCTGGCGGTACGTTCCGGAGGTCCAGGATGCCGGCAAGCCCGCCGATGCGACGGGCTATCGATAGGTAATTTGATTCCTGCGCAATTCCGGACTGAAAACCGCTGCGCACTCTGGAATTGCTTCACGCCGAACGCCCGTCGAAATCGAAGACCGACAGGGTCGAGGGGTCGAGATCGGCCACGCAGTTGATGTTGATGTAGGCACTGCGTTCACGGCCTTCACGGACATCCTCCGCAAAGGGATGGATGCCGCAGGCCCGGCAGAACCGGTGTGCGATGGCATGGTTGCCGAATGTGTAGGTGCCGAGATCGTCGCCCCAGGCCAGGACCTGCAAGGTCCCGTGCGGGATGGCACACAGCAGGGCGCCCTTGCGCGAGCATATCGAGCAATTGCACCGCACGGCGCCGGTCAGTTCGGCCTTGAATTCTAAGGCGACTTTGCCGCAGTGGCAGCTGCCTTTGTAGAGCATAGGATTTCCTCGCATTCGACAGGGTGCAAAACTGCTTGCGCCGGGTTAAGTCTCGGCAAGCCATGCCTCAAGGACGTTCAAGGCGTCTGGAGTCCGACACCGAAAATGCAATCAGTCCGTGATCGACTGGAAATCATCCTCGCGCGGCTCGCTGCCCATGCGGGTGAAGAGCGCGTGTTCACGAAGCTCTATGCCGAAGCCGCGCGAGCGGCGGCTGATGCCAGCGATGCCCGCAAGCGGGCAGGGGTGAGGCTCGGGCCGCTCGACGGTACCATTGTCTCGATCAAGGATCTGTTCGATGTCGCCGGCGAACCAACCACGGCCGGCTCGCTGATGCGCAAGACCGCCGCGCCCGCCTCGCACGATGCCGCCGTCGTCAGCCGGCTGCGGCAGGCCGGCGCGGTCATCATCGGCAAGACCAACATGACCGAATTCGCCTTTACCGCGATCGGCGACAATCAGCATTTTGGCACGCCCGGCAATGCCGTTGACGCCAGTCGCATTCCGGGCGGCTCTTCCTCGGGCGCCGGCGTTTCCGTCGGCGAGGGGACGAGCGAGATATCGATCGGTTCCGACACCGGCGGTTCGATACGCATTCCGGCTTCACTCAATGGTGTTGTCGGCTTCAAGCCGACAGCGCGGCGCGTGCCGCTCGCCGGCGCGTTCCCACTGTCCGCCACGCTGGACTCGATCGGTCCGCTTGCCCGAACCGTTGCCCAGTGTGCCGCCGCCGCCGCCGTGATGGCCGGCGAGGTGCCGACCGCGCTGACGCCGATTGCCCTTGCAGGGCTTCGCATAGGCATTCCGCGCGGTGTCCTTTTCGAAGAAACGGAAGGTGAGGTCGTGGCAGCGTTTGAGCGCTGTCTTGGCAAGGCCGAACGGGCCGGCGCACAGACCGCGGATTTGTCGATCGATGATCTGCTTGCCGACATGCGCGCGGCCACCAAGCGTGGTTCGATCGCCGCGATGGAAGGGGCCGAAGTGCATGCCGACTGGCTGGCGACAGGGGCACCGGTGCCGGTCGACCCGCACGTCAGCGGGCCTTTGTCGCGGGCAGCAATGTTGCCAACCCCTATCTACATCAGGGCGCTGCGCCGTCGCACAGCGCTCGTCGCTGCGATGGATGAGCGGCTGGCATCGGTCGATGTGCTGGCCCTGCCGACCACACCGGTGACAGCGCCGACCATCGTCTCGATGACTGAAGATGCCGAACTGCGCGACCGTATTGAAGGCCTGCTGCTGCGCAACACGCAGGTCGCCAACCAGTTCGACCTTTGTGCGATTTCGCTACCGATGCAAGGCACGACGTTGCCGGCCGGATTGATGCTGGTGGCGCGCAGCGGGTATGACCGGCGCCTGCTGCGGATTGCGGCTGAAATAGAGGCGCTGCTTGGCGCGGGACCAGGGCTGAACTGACTATCAGTGCGACGAACAGTGCTTGCGTTCGCTGTCCTTGGCGGTCCGTATGATGCGGGTCGCGACCAGCCATGGCAGGCTGTACTCGTTGCCGGTGATGGTCTGGGTGCGGTGCTCGATCGAGCCCCTGACGACGATCTTTCCGCTGTAAAGCACGTCGGACTGATCGATTATCGCCTTGTCGGCCTGCGGCAATCCGCTGGCGTCGATCGACACGCCCTTGATGATCGTGCCGGTGGCAAGGTCGAGCGCGCTGTTCGACGGGCAGGGCGCCTTGAAGCAGCGCAGTCCGTTGTCGCAATAGACATAGCTGCTCTGGGCCGCGGCGAGTGCCGGCAAGGCGCAGATGGACGAGGCAATCAGAAATGCGAGGCGAAGACCGGACATGGCTCGCAACGTCGCGGAGAATTGGGGCGAAACCGCGATGCGCTATATGTCGAGAGGAAACCGCCTGCGGTAGTGATCGACCACTTCGGGGTTGCGTAGGTTGACCGGCAGTTTGCCCGCCAGCACCAGCAACGCCTCGCTTGCCGCGCCGACGCCCATGCGCATCATCGATTCCTCGGTAATGCCTGCCATATGCGGGGTGATGATGACGTTGTCGAAGCTGAAATAGGGATGATTTGACGGCAGCGGTTGCGTCGAGAAAACGTCTAGTGCTGCACCGCCGATGCGGCGTTTCTGCAAGGCCTCGATCAGCGCGTCGTCATCGACGACCGGCCCGCGCGACACGTTGATCAGCAGCGCGTTGGGCTTCATGCGGGCGATGCGCTCGCGGCTGATCAGGCCGCGCGTCTCCGGCGTCAGCGGGCAGCAGAGCACGATGATGTCGCTCTGCTCGACCAGCGCGTCGATCGACAGAAAGCCGACTTTTTCGGGCGCCGGCTGCATGCTGCGCGTCGTGGCCACCACTTTGAGGTCGAAACCATGCGCCGCGATATGGCCGACGGCCTGGCCGACGGCGCCAAGGCCGACGATGCCGATGGTCTTGCCGGCAAGTTCGATGTTGGAATTGGCGTGCTCGCGTCCGGCGAGCCAGCCTTTGGCGCGCAGGTCGCGGTCGACCCTGCGGAATTGCCGCAGCAGCGCAAGTGCGGTGAACATGACATGTTCGGCGACCGAGCGGGCATTGACCGCCGGCACGTTGGCCACCAGCACGCCGGCCGCAGCGGCTGCTTCCATCGGAATCATGTCGAGCCCGGCGCCGTGGCGGATCGCTGCCCGCAGCTTCCAAGCCCCTTCGAACAGTGCAGGCGGCAGTGGCGCGCGCACGATGACGATGTCGGCGTCTTTGGCCTCTCTGGTCAAGGTGGCAGGATCGAGCGCCGATGCGATGACGAGTTGACCAGCGCCGGCCAGCTTGGCTGAAGCGCGCGGGTGCAGCGGATGGGTCGACAGAATCTTCGGCACGGTCTGGGCCACGGTCAGGCCTTTTCGAGCGCGGGGCTTGGCGGCGCAACCGCCTTGCCGCCTTCGATCAGGCCCTTCCAGTAGCTCTCCGCCCCTTGCAGATGGGCGCTCATCAGCGCCTGGGCGAGATTGCCGTCGCGGCGCAGCAGCGCCTCGTAGATCTGCACGTGCTCGGCATGCGAGCGCACGCTGCGTTCGGGATCGTTGAAGTAGATCGGCAGGCGCTGTTCGCCCATCAGATAGTAGACGCTGCAGATGTTATGGAAGACGCTGTTCTTGGTGGCGCGCACGATCTCGAGATGAAACTCGCGGTCTTCCTTGGCGAGGCCTTCGCCGGCGGCGATGCGCTCCTCGGATGCCTTGAGGATCTCGCGCAGCCGTTCGAAATTCTCCTCGGTGGCGCGCGAGCAGGCAAGCTCGGCGGCCTTGATCTCATGGATCTTGCGCAGCTCGACCGTTTCATAGATCTGCAAGGGATCAAGCGGCAGGCCGGCGCGCGCGAACAATGCCAGCGCTTCGACACTGGCCTGCTTGGTGTCGATATAGATGCCGGACTTGGCCCGGCGCTCGACGATGCGCATGGCTTCGAGGATGGCCAACGCCTCGCGGATCTGGCCGCGGCTGACGCCGAAATGCTCCGCCAGCTCACGTTCCGACGGCGTGCGGCCGGTCTCGCTGTCCGAGTGGGAGAACAGATAGGCGGCGAGTTCCGCGAGGAGGTTCTTTTCTTTCATCGTCAACTGCGTTGCGCGTGCGCCTCCAGGAATCGCTCAGAAATGGTGAATCCCAATCCGGGCTTTTCCGGGATCGCTATCATACCGTCCTTTGCTTCGACAGTCTCTTCGATCAGATCGTGGATCATCGGGTTGGCGCCGAGCGAATATTCGACGGTAAAACTAGACGGCGAGGCGGCACAGACATGCAAGCCGGCGAAGAAGCAGGGTGCGCCGGCCCACAGATGCGGCGCAAAGCGCAAATTGAAGGCGCTGGCGATGGTGCCGATCTTCATCGCCTCGCTGATGCCACCGCAGAAGGCGGGATCGGGCTGGAAGATGTCAGCCGCTTTCAGCACAGCAAGGTCGCGGAAGGCATAGCGTGTCGCCTCGCTTTCGCCGGTGGCGATCGGAACGGAGCCTGATGCCCGCACTTCAGCCATGCCCGGCTTGTCGTCGGCGATGATAGGCTCCTCGAACCAGGCGAGATCCAGATCGTTGACTAGGTGGATGAAGCGCTTGGCTTCGGCCACCGTATAGGTGCCGTGCGCATCGACCATCAACTCGACATCGGGGCCGAGCGCCTGCCGTGCGGCGCGGACGCGCGTGGCGGACACATGTGCTGCGCCGTCCATGGCGCCAACCCGCATCTTCAGGGCCTTGAAGCCGCCCTTGGCGATGTAGGACTTCAACTGCTCGCCGATGGCGTCGGCGGCCGCCCAGCCGCCCGAGGCATAGGCCGGCATGCGATCGAGCTTGCGGCCACCGAGCAGCCGCCAGACCGGAACGCCAAGCGATTTGCCGAGGATGTCCCACAACGCGATGTCGACGGCGCTGATGGCGGCGATGCTCATGCCGCGCCGCGCCAGCTGCGGCATGGCGTGGCCGGCGCGCGCGGCGCTGTCGTGGCGCACGCCATTGTAGAGCATTTCCCAGATGACGCCGATGTCGGCCGGATCGCGGCCGATCAGCTGCGGCCCGACCTCGTGGTTCAGCATGTGGACAAGCGCACCGTAGCTGCCGGCGCTGCCGGCGGCGTTCTTGCCTTCGCCCCAGCCGACCAGCCCGTCATCGGTCTCGATGCGCAGGATGGCGGCGTCGAAGGTCGTCACCTGACCGAAGTCGCTGCGGTGTTGCCGAGCGGCTTCGATCGGGATGCGGACCCACCAGGCTTGGACGGTCTTGATGCGCATATTCTTCCCCAGCCCTGCCGCCGCCTGGCGGAAGGGCAAATTCCCCAACAGCAGTCGGCTACTTGATCAGCGGCAGCAACGTTTCAGCGTTGATGCGCATCTGGTCGGTGTAGAACTTTTCCGTGAGCACGCTGGAGCCGTGGTCCTGGATGAACTTCAGCTGTTCTGGCGAGATGTCGACCGGATTGCGCTCGACCATGTCGGGATAAGGTGCAGCCGGTGTCCGGTCGACGGGCGCGACGAACTCGTTGGTCAGCGCGCCATCGTAGCCGATCTCCCGCAAGGTGGCGACGATCCTCGGCCAGTCGATCTGGCCAAGGCCGGCGGCGAAACGGTTGTTGTCGGCGACGTGGAAATCGAACAGCCGCTTTCCGGCCTGCCGGATCGCGTCATAGACGTTAAATTCTTCCATGTGGATGTGGTAGGCATCGAGGCAGACGCCGCATTCAGGGCTGACCGCGTCAGCCAGCGCCAGGGCCTGGGCGCCGCGATTGAACAGATAGGTCTCGAAGCGGTTGAGCGGCTCGACCGCGATCTTGACGCCGACCTTCTTGGCATGGGTGAAGC
>NZ_RZQG01001819.1:0-432 GCF_003998635.1 Mesorhizobium sp. M7D.F.Ca.US.004.03.1.1 | reverse complement strand
TTCCTACAGCATGGAAGGCTATGCCGATGCCATGACCGAAGTGCTCGGGCTGCTCGGTGTCGACAAGGCCATCGTCTTCGGCTGGTCGCTCGGCGGCCATATCGGGCTTGAGATGATCGACCGCTTTCCGGGCCTGCTCGGGCTGATGATCACCGGCACGCCGCCAGTATCACCTGACGAGGTCGGCAACGGCTTCAAGCCGAGCCCGCATATGCACCTTGCCGGACAGGAAACCTTCAGTGCCGCCGATGTCGAGGCCTATGCGCGCAGCACCTGCGGCGAGCCGTTCGAACCGTTTCTCCTCGACACGGTGGCGCGCACCGACGGACGGGCACGGCGCCTGATGTTCGAAAAATTCGCGGCCGGCACCGGCAGGAACCAGCGCGAGATCGTCGCCGGCAAGACGCCGCCGATCGCCGTTCTGAACGGTGT
>NZ_RZQG01001818.1:0-433 GCF_003998635.1 Mesorhizobium sp. M7D.F.Ca.US.004.03.1.1 | reverse complement strand
GTCCGCAATGTGGCTTCCAAGCGCGTCCAGTGCGATGAAATCTGGTCGTTTGTCGGCGCAAAGGCGAAGAACGTTTCGACCATGAAGAACCATGTCGAGGGCGCGGCGACGTGTGGACTTGGACCGCGCTGGATAGCGACAGCAAGCTTATCATTTCCTGGCTGATCGGCGGTCGCGACGGCGAATATGCGCTGGCCTTCATGGACGAGGTGAAGGACCGTCTTGCCAATCGCGTCCAGCTTATGACGGACGGCCATCGCGCCTGTCTGAACGCCGTCGAGGAAGCCTCTGGAGCGGACATCGATTACGCTATGCTGATCAAGCAGTATGGCGAGCCGGAGAGCAATAAGTCTCCAGAGCGCCGCTACAGCCCCTCCGTCTGCAGTGGCGCGACCAAGACGCGGATCGAAGGCAATCCCGATCCGGTGCATGT
>NZ_RZQG01001817.1:0-433 GCF_003998635.1 Mesorhizobium sp. M7D.F.Ca.US.004.03.1.1 | reverse complement strand
GAAATGAACCGATCGCATGGCCTGCCGGTTGAATAATCGGCCAAACCATCCTGCCGCATTGGAAATCGCGGGGCTCTGCATCAGCCCCGTGGCGATGGAGACAGGCGCAGCGATGAACACGGTGACGAAGTAGCTGAGTTGCTGGAGGCCGTTGTAGCGGGTCCAGCCTTCGTCGACCGGAAAGTTCAGCGAGGCATATTGGATTGCCGTCGAGAGCGCGGCCGGGAAAACTTCCCAAGTCATGGGCACCAGCCTGCGCCACTGATCGGTTGAAAAGAGGAGAATGTAGAAGGCGACTCCGTTGATCAGCCACAAGAGATTGATCGAGAAATGCCACCAGCGCGATAGGCCGAGCGTGTGCCGGAGCCCCGGAATACCAAGCCATGTCGGCAGCGTGACGGAATCATCCTTCGCGGTCCAGATACGGTCCTTC
>NZ_RZQG01001816.1:0-433 GCF_003998635.1 Mesorhizobium sp. M7D.F.Ca.US.004.03.1.1 | reverse complement strand
ATAAATAGACAAGGCCGTTCTTGCTAAAACCGATCGGAATGGAACAAGTGTCAAAAATGACGCATCCGCAAAAACCACGCCCCGCCATCAGCCAGGCCGACTACCAGCGGCTGTCGGAGTTTCGTTACCTGATCCGCCGCTTCCTCGAATTCAGCCAGGTCCAGGCACATGATGCCGGGCTGACCCCACGCCAGCATCAGGCGCTGCTTGCGATCAAGGGATATCCGGGTGGTGGACCGGTGACGGTCGGCGACCTCGCGGAGCGCCTGCGCATCCGCCACCACAGCGCCGTCGAATTGGTCAATCGCCTTGGCGAGGCGGGGCTGGTCGCACGGGATCAGGACAAGGACGACCACCGTCGTGTTCTGCTGCAGTTAACGGTGCGTGCCGACGACCACCTGGCCGACCTTTCGGTTGCGCATCTCGACGAGCT
>NZ_RZQG01001815.1:0-434 GCF_003998635.1 Mesorhizobium sp. M7D.F.Ca.US.004.03.1.1 | reverse complement strand
GGTACGGATTCCCCAACCCGAGGCGACACTGAATTTCTACCCGCATCAGCTGTCGGGGGGTATGCGGCAGCGCGTGATGATCGCCATCGCCATTGCGCTCGATCCCGCACTCATCATCGCCGACGAACCGACCACCGCGCTTGACGTTACCGTGCAGGCACAAGTGCTGGGGCTTATCCGCGATCTGATAACCGCCAAGAACGCGGCCTGCTTGTTTATCAGCCACGATATGGGTGTTGTTGCCCAGGTCAGCGACAAGGTCAGCATCATGTATGCTGGCTCGATCGTCGAAAAGGGCCCGACGAGCAGCGTCCTGGCGCAACCGTGGCACCCTTATACGCGTGGTCTGATCGACTGCGCCCCAGCACACGACACCACGGCGCGGCGCGAATTGCTGCCCATCCCCGGCTCGATGCCCGCGTTGGGAGATTTGC
>NZ_RZQG01001814.1:0-434 GCF_003998635.1 Mesorhizobium sp. M7D.F.Ca.US.004.03.1.1 | reverse complement strand
GGCGCTCAGTGTCGATCTCCGAATGTCGCTGGTGGCGCGCGGCCACGGCATCGGCATCGTCACGCCGGGTGCCTTCGCCGACAGCCGCTGGCGCGACAGGGTGGAAGTCATCGATTGCCCGGACTTCAAGCCGCAAGTGCGCGCCTGGCTGCTGCACCGCCCGCCGGCCGGCCGGCTGAGCCGCCCGATCGCGCTGTTTCGCGACGCGCTGATCGAAGGGCTCGAGGTGCCGATGCCGCTGGTGTCGTAGAGCGGGGGTGGGGTAGCGCTAGGACCGTCTAGTCCCGTTCCGTCTCCAGCCGCTCGCGAAAATCGTCAAGCTCGGCCTGCGCGATGCCGGCGACTTCGGCGTTGGCGGGATAGCTGCCGCTCGCGACCTCGTTGCGGAAGCCCGACAAAGCTTCGACGCGCGCGTCCCTCACTGCCTTTTGCAG
>NZ_RZQG01001813.1:0-437 GCF_003998635.1 Mesorhizobium sp. M7D.F.Ca.US.004.03.1.1 | reverse complement strand
ATGTCGGGCCGGTTCATGCGCTCGGCAAGGCCGACTGCCTTTTCGCCAAGCAGCAAGGCCTCATCCAGCCTCTCGGCCAGCATCGCCAGTTGCGAGAGGTTGGAGTAGGCCATGGCGAGTTCGGCGCCGGCCGGCACGGTTTCCAGCAGTGCCACCGCCTGTTCGCCGAAGACGTCGGCGGCCTTGCGGTCGCCCATCAGATAGGCAAAGCGCGACAGCCATCTGAGGCTGTCGCCTTCCTTCGCCCTGTTGCCTTGAGCCTGATGCAGGAGGCGCGCATGGCCCTGCGCCTCGATGGCCTCTTCGATCTGGCCAATGAGATGGCATTCGAAGGCATATTTCTCGTAGAGCACGGCGCGGTCCACCGCCGGCAGGCTGTCCGCATGCCGCAGGGCGACCTCATAGTAGCCGGCCGCGTCGCGATGCGCGCCGACGCG
>NZ_RZQG01001812.1:0-437 GCF_003998635.1 Mesorhizobium sp. M7D.F.Ca.US.004.03.1.1 | reverse complement strand
ATTATAATGCTTTATAATCGTTGTGACTATAAGGATGTCAAGCCCGCGCAAGCGGCAATTTTGTCCCGGCCACGGGCCGCTCGTCGAGAATGTCGTGGCGGAAGCGGTAGAGCTGCGCCGGCCGGCCGCCGGCTTCGGCGGTCGTCTTCCCGGTCTTCTCAACCAGTTCCTGCTGTTCTATGAGCCGGCGAAAGTTTGGTTTGTTGATCAGCCTGCCGGAGAGTGCTTCCACGGTTCGCTGCAGCTGCAAGAGTGTAAATAGGGGCGGCATCAGTTCGAACACGACGGGCCGGTATTTGATTTTGGAGCGCAACCGCGTCATAGCCGTTGCCAGGATGCGGCGGTGGTCGGCGATCATGGATTTGCCTGGAACCGCAGTGGGTGCGGCTGAATGTCCGCCGCGTATGGCTTCCTCCACCAGCGCTGCCTCGTAGAGA
>NZ_RZQG01001811.1:0-438 GCF_003998635.1 Mesorhizobium sp. M7D.F.Ca.US.004.03.1.1 | reverse complement strand
GGTGCAGGTCGGCGCGCCGCAGATTTTCGGCAAGCGAGTCCTCCTCGGCAGAAGTTTCCTGCGCGCGGTTGACGATGCAGGGGATGGGCTCGTTCTTGGCCAGTCGCTTTTGCTTGATCAGGATGCCGAGTGCGAGATAACGCCGGCCGCCCGCGGGCACCTCGTACGTGCCGGTCTCCTCGCCCTCGCCGTCGAGCACGGGACGGACGTTCAGGCTCTGGATCAGCTTTCGCCGTCCGATGTCTTCGGCCAGCTGCTCGATCGACACGCCGTCCTTGATGCGCCGAACATTCTTCTGCGACAGCATTAGCTTGTCATAGGGAATGTTCTCCGCGGCGTTCATCGCGATCTTCTGAATGGCGTTCTTTGCCATGGTCAGGTTCTCCATGACGGGCGGCCCGGGGCCTCTCCCCGAACCTCCAAGCCCGTCATCAACCC
>NZ_RZQG01001810.1:0-440 GCF_003998635.1 Mesorhizobium sp. M7D.F.Ca.US.004.03.1.1 | reverse complement strand
GCCCCTCGCGCATCAGAATATGCTTGGTGCGCACATCCGTCAGCCGCCAGGTGCGGTAGGCGAAGACACCGAAGTCGCGTCCCTTGGTACGCTCGGACTGGTCGGTGACGACGAGCTGGGTGTGTTCACGCGCATCCTCGAGCGCCACCGGCTTCGGCAGCAGCGCCAGCGGATGGCTGGGCGCGGCAGCCAGCACGATCGACATGAAGCCGATGCGCACAAGATGCACGTCGACCTCGCCCAGCAAGCCGCCAATGCCGAGATCGGCCTGTCCGTTGACGACGTGATCCGGGATAAGGCCGAGCGAGCCGATATGCAGGCGCAGCATCACTGTCGGAAACTGCGCCTCGAATGCCTTCAGCACCCGCACCAGCACCGGCGAAGGCAGCGACGCATCGACCGACAGCGCCACTTCCGCCTCCAGCCCGTGATGGTGGCAA
>NZ_RZQG01000180.1:0-8324 GCF_003998635.1 Mesorhizobium sp. M7D.F.Ca.US.004.03.1.1 | reverse complement strand
ATCCCGACCTATGCGGTGCCGCTCAGGAGCTTCGCGCTCGGCTTTGCCCGCATGGCCACGACAAATGGTTTTGGCCCCGAGAGAGCCAAGGCCGCAAAGCGGCTGCTGGCCGCCTGCATGGCCGAGCCCTTCTTCGTTGCCGGCACCGGCCGCGGAGACGTCGCGCTGATGGAGGCCGCACCAGGGCGGATTTTCACGAAAGGCGGCGCAGAAGGCGTCCATTGTGCCGCGATTCCGGAACTTGGCCTCGGCATCGCGCTGAAATGCGATGATGGCGCCGGCCGCGCCGGCGGAGCCATGGTTGCCGCCGTTCTTGCCAAATTGTTGCGCGCCGACGAGGCCCTGGCGTCAAAGCTGAGCGAACTGGCAAGCGCGCCCATCGAAAACCGGAACGGTGCCAAGGTCGGGGGGCTCAGGCCCACCGCGGCCCTCAACTGACGTGATTGTGCTCGACGGTCAGATGCGCATAGCCGGTATCGTTTGACGAGGCGAGATCGCCTGTCGCCGGCTCGGCCCAGCGCTGGCCGACAATAGCGCCGTTCAGGGCGCCGTCGATGACGTTGTCGGATATGACGGCCGTGCCGGCGCCCTCGACGACGGACACGACGATGCCGGTTCCAGCCTTGCGGATGATGTTGCCGGTGGCCACGACATTGCGCAGATACGGCCCCCAGCCGATCTGCATGCCGTAGAGCGGTGCGTTCTCGATGACATTGTTGGAAACGGTCGTGTCGGCTTCGACGCCGATGCCGACGCCAAATCCTGGCGAGTCGGCAGGGTAGGGGCCGCTGGTCGAGAGATTGCGCACGATGTTGCCCGAGCAGACGCCCATGCGGCCGCCTTCGTTGAAATTGACGATCGAGACGCCGTTGGCGGCGCCGTCGACAATGTTGTTGCTGATGATGGCGCCTTCGAACGAGAATTCCGAATAGACCGCCGTTTCACCCGAACGCGAGCAGGTGTTGCCCGATATTTGCAGATTGCTGGCGCTGTTGGCACGGATCGCCGAGAAGGCGCAGTCCGAGACGATGTTGCCCGAAATGACGACATTGCCGGCGCGAAAGGCGTTAATGCCATTGCCGTTCTGTCCCGTTCCGCCGCTGCGCGCCTGGATCCGTTCGACGCGGTTACCGGTGACCATGGTGCCGTCTTCCGCCGCCTGCCAGCGGTGCACGAGGATGCCGCCATTGGCGCAGTCGGAGACGGTGTTGCCTGTGATGGCCAGCCCGCTGGCCTCGACCGAATAGATGCCGGCATCGGCAGCCCCCGATATCTCCGAGCGCTCGACCCGGCCCGAAGCGTGTTCCAGCGCCAGTCCGTTCTTGCCGCTGCCGGTGATCTGGCAATTGTCGACGACGAGGTGCGCGACCCGGCGCAGATCGAGCAATCCTTGCGCATAATCGCCCATCGAGTGGTTTGCGCCGTCGAAGACCAGCCCGCTGAGTTCGATATGGTCGGCCTGTTCGGCCATGAACAGGTGGCCGTCGCCACCATAGACAATCCGCGTTGCGCCCGGCACGCCGGAAAGACGCACGCGGCCGGGCAGCGAGAGGTTAGAGACGACATAGGTGCCGGGCGGCAGGAACACGGGCATGTCGCGGTCGTTGGCGTCGCGCAGCAATTTGGCGAAGGCCTTGCTCTGATCGTCGAAGGTGCCGGGCTGCACACCGAGTTCCGTGGCATTGATCGAGCCGCGCATCGAGGCTTTCTCGATGCCGGTCAGGCTCGCTGCCGCCGCCTTGCCGAACGAGAGGCCCATGATGGCAAAGCCGGCGGTTCCGGTCAGCAGCGTTCGTCTGTTCAACATCGGCACAGGGTCCTGGCGTTCAACCTTGGCGTCGCAGGAATCGTGCCAGACGGTCTGCCTCCTCTCAAGACCGGAGACAATGGCTTGTCGAGCAGCCTTTCCGCGCCTAAGTTCACGGAATGAGCAGAGCTTTTACCCGCGAGGAAGACAGCGAAAACGCCATCGCCGGTGTCGGTGAGCGACCGGTCAGCCAGCACCGCAATCTGGTGACGGAGCACGGTCTGGCGCAGATCGAGGAAAATCTCGCCGATCTGCGCGATCTCCTGGCGAAGGCCGAGCGGAAAGCAGACCGCGAGCGCATCGCGGTGGTGTCGCGCGACCTGCGCTATTGGACCGCCCGACGCGAAAGCGCCGAGCTCTCCGTACCGGAGCCGGGCAGCGACCTTGTGCGCTTCGGCATGGGCGTCACGCTCGAGGGCGATGACGGCAGGAAGGTGCACTGGAAAATCGTCGGCGAGGATGAGGCTGATCCCACCAAGGGTAGCATTTCGCATGTTTCGCCGATGGCCGTGGCCCTGTTCGGCAAGAAGGTCGGCGACTTGGCCAGCGTCAACGGCAAGGAATGGGAAATCGTCAAGCTCTCCGAGAGCTAATCCTCGAGCTTGACGACATGGTCGCGGAAGAAGGCTGCGGCTCCAGTTTCATCGATCTCGCCAGCGGCAACCATCAAGACCAGTTGAATCACGTCCTGCTGGTCGGCCTCGACGCTTAATCCGTTGAAATAAAGAAACAGATCGGCCGCGGCAAAGGCAGTACGCTTGTTGCCGTCAACGAAGGGGTGGTTCTTGGCGATGCCGAACAGATATGCCGCCGCCAGTTCGCACAAATCCGGATCGCCATAGATCTCTCGCTGCTGTGGACGGGAGAGCGCCGACTCCAGCATGCCCTCATCTCGTATACCTACCGCCCCGCCGTGCAGGCGCAACTGCTCGGCGTGAAGCGACTCCACGAACTCCCGCGAATGATGTTCGGTCATTTCGCGAGCGCGCGGTAGGCAACCTCGTACTTTTTCATCCGCTCGCGTGCGATCTTCATCTTGCGCTCGAACTCCTCGGCGCTGTCTTCGGTGCGACGCAAACGAAGCTCTTCGCCTTCCTGAACGATGACGATGCTGTCGCCTGCCTTCATGTTCAAACGGTCGAGCAGCTCCTTCGGTAGGATCACGCCCTCGGAATTGCCGATCTTGCGTATGGTCGTGTTCATGACGGATATCCTGTTGCAACGTCGATTATAACTCGACCAACGAGAAGTTGCAACAGATATTATAACAGGCCTAAGCCAGCAGCCGGTCCAACAAACGATCCGCTGCCTCTGGAATGACCGTGCCCGGCGGAAAGATCTCCGCCGCCCCCGCCTGCAGCACGGCGTCATAGTCCTGCGGCGGGATGACGCCACCGGCGACGATCAGCATATCGCCTCGGCCGAGCTTCTTCAGCGCGTCGCGCAGTTCGGGGATCAGCGTCAGATGTCCCGCCGCCAGTGACGAGGCGCCGACGATATGGACGTCCTGTGCGACGGCGAGCCTGGCGATCTCATCGGGTGTCTGGAACATCGCTCCAACAGTGACGTCGAAGCCGAGATCGGCGAAGGCCGTGGCGATGACCTTCTGGCCACGGTCGTGGCCGTCCTGTCCCATCTTGGCAACGAGAATGCGCGGCCTGCCGCCGGATTTCTTCTCGAAGGCTTCAAGTTTGCCCTGCAGTCCGTCGACCACGGCATTGTCGCCGAGGGCCTTGCGATAGACGCCGGAAATGGTCTGCACCGTGGCGACATGGCGGCCAAAGGCTTTCTCCAGCGCCATCGAAATCTCGCCGACCGTGGCATTGGCGCGCGCGGCGCGGATGGCGAACTCCAGCAGGTTTTCTTTGCCTTGCGCGGCACGGGTCAGCGCATCGAGCGCGCTTTCGACGGCGGCGACATCGCGCGTGCCTTTCAGCCTTTGCAGCTTCGACAATTGCCGGGCCCTGACCTCGGCATTGTCGATCTTCAGCACGTCGACCTCGATGTCGGTCTCGGGACGATGCGCGTTGACGCCGACCAGCATCTGCTCGCCGGAATCGATGCGCGCCTGCGTGCGCGCGGCGGCTTCCTCGATGCGCAGCTTGGGAATGCCTTGCTCGGTCGCGGCGGCCATGCCGCCGAGCGCCTCGATCTCCTCGATGTGGGCAAGCGCTCGCGCTGCCAGGTCGTGCGTCAGCCGTTCGAGATAGGCCGAACCGCCCCACGGGTCGATGACACGCGTCGTGCCGGATTCCATTTGCAGGATGAGCTGGGTGTTGCGGGCGATGCGTGCCGAATGGTCGGTCGGCAGCGCCATCGCCTCGTCGAAGGAATTGGTGTGCAGCGACTGCGTGTGACCCTGCGTCGCCGCCATCGCCTCGATCATGGTGCGGACGATGTTGTTATAGGGATCCTGCGCCGTCAGCGACCAGCCCGAAGTCTGGCAGTGGGTGCGCAGCGACAGCGAACGCTCGTCCTTCGGTGAAAAATTCTTCTGCATCAGGGTCGCCCACAGCAGGCGCGCGGCCCGCAGCTTGGCGACCTCCATGAAGAAGTTCATGCCGATCGCCCAGAAGAAGGACAGGCGCGGTGCAAAGCGGTCGATGTCGAGGCCCGCCGCAACGCCTGCGCGGGCATATTCGATGCCGTCGGCGATCGTATAGGCGAGCTCGAGGTCGGCCGTCGCGCCGGCCTCCTGCATGTGATAGCCGGAGATCGATATCGAATTGAATTTCGGCATGTTCTTCGACGTGTAGGAGAAGATGTCCGACACGATCCGCATCGAGGGCTTCGGCGGATAGATGTAGGTGTTGCGGACCATGAACTCCTTCAGAATGTCGTTCTGGATGGTGCCGGCAAGATCCTTCTGCGCAACGCCCTGTTCTTCCGCCGCGACGATGTAGAGCGCCATGATCGGCAGCACCGCGCCGTTCATCGTCATCGACACCGTCATCTCGCCGAGCGGAATGCCGTCGAAGAGCTGGCGCATGTCGAGAATGGAATCGATGGCGACGCCCGCCATGCCGACATCGCCGGCGACGCGCGGATGGTCGCTGTCATAGCCGCGATGCGTGGCAAGATCGAAGGCGACCGACAGTCCCTTCTGGCCGGCGGCGAGGTTGCGCCGGTAGAAAGCGTTGGATTCTTCGGCCGTCGAGAAGCCGGCATATTGCCGGATGGTCCAGGGCTGCTGGACATACATGGTCGGGTAGGGGCCGCGCACGAAGGGCGGCAGGCCTGGGTAGGTGTCGAGATGCGGCAATCCCTTGAGGTCGCTTTGATTGTAAAGATGCTTGGCGATAAGGCCTTCCGGTGTCGTCCGCTGGCCTTTGACCTCGACGGGTGCGCGGCGTGGCGGGACCCAGCCGATCTGACCGAAATCCGGGATCAAGAGGCGGCTCCGATCGATTGGTCGATGCGGGCCGGAAACAGCGGCTCGCAGACGGCAACGCCTTCGGTGAAGGCGGGCCGTCGCTCCGCTACCAGCGTCTCGACCGGCTGTTCGTTTTTCAGGGGATAGAGCGTGGTGCCGATGATGGCCCGCTCGCCTGCCCGGTAGGCTGCATTGCGCTGCGCTGCCGCGGAGTGAACGCGCTTCTGGATATGTCCGTCCTGAAGGCTGGACAGGACGCCGCCCTCGGCCTCGATTGTCTGCAATTCCGCCCAGGCCATCTCACAGAGTTCCGCGGTCAGCGCTTCGACCGCGCCGGAACCATAGGCGGGATCGGCGACATGATCGATATGGCTTTCATTGGCCATGATCAGCTGTGCGTTGCGGGCAACGCGACGGGCAAATCCCGCGGGCAAGCCATGCGCGATCGTGTGCGGCAGGATGGAGATGGAATCGGCGCCGCCGGACGCCGCGGCAAAGCAGGCAATGGTGGTGCGCAGGATGTTGGTCTCCGGGTCCATCGCCGTCATCATGCGATACGACGTCTCGGCATGGATGTTGGCGGTGGATGTCGGGATCGAACAGGCCTCCTGCACCCGTGCCCAGAGTCTGCGCAGGGCCCGCACCTTGGCCATCGACAGCAATTGGTCCTGGTCGACGCTGAGCGCAAAGCCGATATGGGGCGCGGCATAGACAAGCGGCTGCCGCGCCGTCTCGAACATTCTGAGATAGGAGACCGCCGAAGCCAGCATGATGCCAAGCTCCTGCGCCTCTGTCGCACCGGCGTTGTGGAACACACGCCCGTCCGCCTCCAGCAGCACGCCTGGAACGCCCATGGAGAAGAAATGCGCCAGCGACTGCGGCATCGAAGCCTGCAGCGCCTCGATCGACATGCGCAGCCGGCCGGTTCCGGCGAAGATGGCCGCCGGATCGATGCCGAAGGAGAGGTTGAGCTTTGCCGGGTCCGAACGGCGCTTGCTCAGGAACGCGACCAGCCAGTCGGCCACGGCGCGGCTCCAGGGATGGGCGTCGATGCGAACCTGGACGCGGTTGAGCGGTACGCCGTCCAGCACCGTCTCCAGCGCCTTCGCCGTTCTCGGCAGGCCGTAACCGAACGCGTTCGGTGCCCCTTCGAAGACAAGCGACAATCCCGTAGCGCCTTGTGCTACGTCCTCCAGTGCCTGGGTTCTGGCACGGTCGATGTCCGGATCGTCGATGCGCTGGCTGACGATCCAGGGCAATTTTGGATTTGCGCGCACGATCGGTTCTGCTGCGGTGCTGCGGTCGTAGAGCGGTTCGATGCGGATGTTGTCATCGCTATGCGAGACCAGCTTCTCCTCGAAGGATGCGCCGGCCAGCGCTTTTTCAGCCAAGGCCAGCCATCGTTGGCGCTCGGCGTTCTCGGGTTCATCATCCCTAGTCAAGGCTCCGGCACCCATCCGTCTTCCTCGTTCTACGCGGCCGCACCAGCCGGGAGCAGTTCAGTCTACGGTCCCCGGTCCGATATCGCAATGCAATGCGCATTCAGAGACCGAATTCGATCCATCAGATATAGGTCAGCCTGCGTGGACGAACCATGAACGATTGCCAAACACCGGCAAAATCCGCAAGCTCCAAAAAAGCCGATTTTGAGGGCGGCCCCGATTTGAACGATTGGCCCGATTTGAACGACTGGCCCGATTTGAACGACTGGCCCGATTTGAACGACTGGCATTGTCGCTGTGCAATGGCCTCACTATACCTGCGGCAAGGCCACTGGCTTTAGACACATCAGTTTGCGGAGACCGGATATATGGCTGACGACACCAGTATTTTCATCGGCGCCAGCCGCAAGCCTGACGACAGCTATCAGCGTGCCGAGCAACTGTTGCTGCAATACGGGAATCGCCACGGCCTTGTGACTGGCGCCACCGGTACCGGCAAGACTGTCACCTTGCAGATCCTGGCGGAAGGGTTTTCCAATGCCGGCGTGCCGGTGTTCTGCGCCGACATCAAGGGCGACCTGTCCGGCATCGCGATGATGGGCACGGCACAGGATTTTCTTGTCAAGCGGGCCGAACAGGTCAAGCTTGACCCCTACGACTTCCAGGAGTTTCCGGTCATCTTCTGGGATCTGTTCGGCGAGCAGGGCCATCCGATCCGCACTACGGTCTCGGAAATGGGGCCGTTGTTGTTGTCGCGCCTGATGAACCTGACCGACGCGCAGGAAGGCATCATGAACATCGCCTTCCGCCTGGCGGACGAGGAAGGCCTGCTGCTGCTCGACATGAAGGATCTGCAGGCGCTGCTGGCCAACATTGCCGAGCGCGCCGACGAGATCGGCTCGCGCTACGGCAATGTGACGAAGCCGTCGGTCGGGGCCATCCAGCGCACGTTGCTCGTCCTGGAGCAGCAGGGCGCGGCAAACTTCTTCGGCGAGCCGGCACTGCGCATCGCCGACATCATGCGCACCACGCGCGACGGACGCGGCGCCATCAGCGTGCTTGCCGCCGACAAGCTGATGATGAATCCGCGGCTGTACGCGACCTTCCTGTTGTGGCTGATGTCGGAACTGTTCGAGGTGCTGCCGGAAGTCGGCGACCCCGACAAGCCGAAGCTGGTGTTCTTCTTCGACGAGGCACATCTTCTGTTCGACGAAGCACCCAAAGTGCTGATCGATCGCGTCGAACAAGTGGTTCGCCTGATCCGCTCGAAAGGCGTCGGCGTCTATTTCGTTACGCAAAACCCTTTGGATATCCCTGAAAAGGTTCTGGCCCAGCTCGGCAATCGCGTACAGCACGCGCTGCGCGCCTATACGCCGCGTGAGCAGCAGGCGGTGAGGACGGCAGCCGAGACGTTCCGGCCAAATCCCGATTTCGACTGCATGACCGCCATTACCCAGCTCGCCACTGGCGAGGCGCTGGTTTCGACGCTGGAGGCCAAGGGTGTTCCGTCCATGGTGCAGCGGACACTGATCCGCCCGCCATCCTCGCGGCTTGGGCCCATCACGGCCGCCGAACGACAAAAGCTGATCCAGGAAAGCCCGGTCGCCGGCCAATACGATCAGGTCATCGATCGCGAATCGGCTTTCGAGATGCTGCAGAAAAAGGCCAAGGACGCGCAGGATGCCGAAGAGCAGGCTCAGCA
>NZ_RZQG01001809.1:0-440 GCF_003998635.1 Mesorhizobium sp. M7D.F.Ca.US.004.03.1.1 | reverse complement strand
CCAGTGGCCGGTCGGGCAGGACCGACTGGTCTTCCGTCGACATCAGCGTGGTGTCGATCTTCTGCAGAACCGCACCGTCGGCATCCTTGATGCTGATGGCAATCGCATAGGGCTTGTTCTTGACGACGCAGGTCAGCGCCGGGCTCTCCAGCGTCACCTTGTCGAGCTTTGGCCACACCTTTTGCTCGACCACCAGAGGCGCGCCACCGGCGGGATCCTGGAAGCTGGCGATCGCGACCTGGCCCTCTCCCATCGGCTGCAGCGGCCGCAGCGTCACCACATAGGTCGCCCTGGCGAGGCGGTAGTTGAAGACGAATATCTTGCCGGAAATCTCGAACAGCTTGCCTTCGGCGTTGCCGGTATCGCGGCAGGCGCCGAGCGCCACGGCGGCAATGAGTGCCGCGCCGACAACGATCGAACGGGAAAGACCTCTAGACATC
>NZ_RZQG01001808.1:0-443 GCF_003998635.1 Mesorhizobium sp. M7D.F.Ca.US.004.03.1.1 | reverse complement strand
GATCAAGATCCTGAGCGGCGTGCATGTGCATGATGGCGGCTCGATCGAGATCGATGGCAAACCTGTCTCGTTTGCTTCGCCAGCGCAATCGCGCGACGCCGGCGTGGCGGTGGTCTACCAGGATCTGAGCCTGGTCGAATCGCTTACGGGTGCCGACAATCTGCTGCTGGGGCGAGAGCCGAAGACGCGGCTCGGCTTCCTGAAGAAGCGGCAGCTGGTGGCGCAGGCCGAGGCATTCCTCAAATCGCAGAACATCCCGCTCGATGCGCGCGCCATGGTCGGCTCGCTGCCCTTCGCCTATCGCCAGATGACCGAGATCGCCAAGGCGCTGATGGGCGATGTTCGCCTGCTCATCCTCGACGAGCCGACCTCGGCGCTGACCGACGATGAAGAGAAGATCCTGTTCGAGGCGATCCGCGCGGTCGCCGCGCGGGGCGTCGGAG
>NZ_RZQG01001807.1:0-446 GCF_003998635.1 Mesorhizobium sp. M7D.F.Ca.US.004.03.1.1 | reverse complement strand
GGCATGGACGCGTCCGTCGTTGCCACGCTTTTGCCGACTGACGCCGATGTCGAGGCGGTTCGCACCGAGATCGCCACCGCGTCGCGAATGGGCATATCTGGCGTGCCGTGCTTCCTGCTCGAGGGCAAATACGCGGTCATGGGCGCGCAGGATGCCGATACCCTGGCTGATGCCATTCGCCAGGTGGCGGCTGCCAAGGCGCGCGGCGAATTGGAAAAGGTCGGCTGAGGCCGGCCACCTTCTCCTTTCCCGACAGGAGCAAGTCTTACTTCACCGTCACCTTGGCCTTGCTGATGAAAAATCCATGGCCGTTTGTGGCCGTGCAGGTCAGTCCCTTGGTTGACGACTGGCACGAGAACGGTCCTGCGCTCCAGCTGTTGCCGTAGCCAAGCTTGTCGACATCGCTGCAGCAGCCTTGCTCGCCTGGGTTTTTGATCAGTGTCGCC
>NZ_RZQG01001806.1:0-447 GCF_003998635.1 Mesorhizobium sp. M7D.F.Ca.US.004.03.1.1 | reverse complement strand
CAGCACCGCTGCCTGCGCGGCCGCCAGCCTGGCGATCGGCACGCGATAGGGCGAGCAGGACACGTAGTCGAGGCCAACCTCTTCGCAAAAGCGGATCGAGGCCGGGTCCCCGCCATGTTCGCCGCAAATGCCGAGCTTGATGTCGGGCCGCGTCGCCCTGCCTTTTTCGGCAGCCATGCGCACCAGTTCGCCGACGCCGTCGATATCGAGCGAGACGAACGGATCCTGATCGATGATGCCCTTCTGGCGGTAGGTCTCCAGGAACGAGGCCGCATCGTCGCGCGAAATGCCGAAGGTCGTCTGGGTCAGGTCGTTGGTGCCGAAGGAGAAGAACTCGGCCGTAGCGGCGATGACATGGGCGCGGATCGCCGCGCGGGGGAGCTCAATCATGGTTCCAGTCAGATAGTCGATCTTGACGCCGGTTTCCTCCATGACGCTCTTGGCGAC
>NZ_RZQG01001805.1:0-447 GCF_003998635.1 Mesorhizobium sp. M7D.F.Ca.US.004.03.1.1 | reverse complement strand
CAGGATAAAGCATCTGGAGTCGCAGATAGGGTTTGAGCTATTTAAAAGAGACAAAGGGAAGCTCATTCCAACAAAGGAGGCAAGCGTCCTTTACAGTGAAGTAGAAGGGATGTTCTTTCTTTTTAGATTGATCCAACAAAAAATAGTAGAACTGAAGGAAGCTACGTCGGGGACGTTAAGGATAGCTTCAACACCCAGTGTCGGAAACACGATCGTAGCGGAGTCTATAAGCAGTTTCTTGAGCGGGCATCCGGAAGTAAGGATATCTCTGGACATATCGAAAACGGAAGAGGTGAACGATCAGGTGTTTCATGGCCTTTGCGATTTTGGCATACATACCATGGCGATGGATCGGCCGGGTTTGCAATTCAAGCCCACGCGCTTGGCCGAGATGGTTTGTGCGGTCCCCATTGGCCATTCTCTGGAAAGCCAGGACAAAATCTGTCT
>NZ_RZQG01001804.1:0-448 GCF_003998635.1 Mesorhizobium sp. M7D.F.Ca.US.004.03.1.1 | reverse complement strand
TCACTCACCTAAGCCAGTCCGATCGAAAGCTCATCTTCGGCCAGGACAAACCTGATCGTCGTCTCTATGAAATTGCGACGCTCGCGGCTTTGCGGGACCGGCTTCGATCTGCGGACATTTGGGTCGATGGCAGCCGATCCTTCCGGCCGATCGACGAGCATCTGATGCCGCGGTCAACATTCACGTCCATGAAGGAGGAGGACCGCCTTGGACTGGGCGTCCAAGGTGACGGCGCGCAGTGGCTTGCCGAAGCGCGTCACATGCTCGACTTCAACCTGAAGCGTCTGGCGCATAGAGCGCGGTCCGGAAAGCTCCAAGGTGTTCGTCTTGAAAATGGAACGTTGATCGTCACGCCGATCGCCGGTGAGGTGCCTGCCGCAGCCGAAGAATTGAATGCCGAGATCAGCGAGTTGTATCCGTTGGTCGAAGTTCCCGACCTGCTGAGGGA
>NZ_RZQG01001803.1:0-448 GCF_003998635.1 Mesorhizobium sp. M7D.F.Ca.US.004.03.1.1 | reverse complement strand
GCGAATTCTTGGCGCCGTTGGCGCGCCGGTTGCGGGCCGGGTCGCGATAGCCTGACGTCACCGTCATCTTGCGTCCGTAGTGGCCTTCGATCGTCTTCAGCACGCGCACCAGCGACGGCTTCAAGCAGGCCACATCGACGCTTTCGTTCTGCTTGAGCAGCCCGTTGGGCGCCAGCCGGGCCATGCCGGCGGCGGACGCAACCTGATAGGAGCCGCCGACTGGCCCCTCATCCTCGTTGAGGTCGACGTCGCTTTCGTCATCAATGCCGGACTTGCGCTTGATTTCGAACAGGGCTGTCTGACGCACGCCGGGCAGGGCGTCGCTACCAGTGATGTGGCCGCTGGTATCGCCGCCGAGCGAAGCCAACTGCACCGGCTTTGCCGTGGAATTGGCCGAGGCGAGCGTGATGATCGGCTTTGCCGCTTCCGATGCCGGTTTGGCCTGCAC
>NZ_RZQG01001802.1:0-449 GCF_003998635.1 Mesorhizobium sp. M7D.F.Ca.US.004.03.1.1 | reverse complement strand
GCCACCCTCGCGATCGCCATCGCCATCTATGGCGGCTCCTACATCGCGGAGATCGTACGCGGCGGCTTCAAATCTGTCGGCACCGGCCAGGTCGAGGCAGCCCTTTCCCTGGGCCTCAGTCCCTGGCGGGTCTTCACGCTGGTGCGACTGCCGCTGGCGCTGCGCGCCATGCTGCCGATCCTTGCCAACCAGTATGTCTGGCTGATGAAGGCAACAACGATGGGCATCGCGGTGGGCTTCACCGACTTCTTCATGATTGTAGCGCTGACGATCAACCATTCCGGGCAGACCCTCGAAGCAATCGGCATCCTGATGGCGGGCTTCCTCGCCATCAATCTCAGCCTTGCCGCCGTCTTCAACCGCATCAACAAGGCAATTGCCCTCAAGGGCAATCAACTGAGGGGCTGAGAGATGGAGATGGTCGTTGTCGCCCCACCCGCTCCCGGCAG
>NZ_RZQG01001801.1:0-449 GCF_003998635.1 Mesorhizobium sp. M7D.F.Ca.US.004.03.1.1 | reverse complement strand
GGCCTGAAAGGCGTGCGGCGGATGCCGTTCGAGAAAGCCCTCCATGCGCCGACAACGCATACCCACGATTTCCTGAACTCTTACGTGAACGATCTCGGCAACGTGATCGACATGGACGCCATTCGCGGAGCACGTGTTCGCATGGGCGTCGACCCGCTCGGCGGCGCGGGAGTCCACTACTGGCCCGCCATAGCCGACCGCTACAAGCTCGACTTGACCATCGTCAATCGCCAGGTCGATCCCACTTTTCGTTTCATGACGGTTGATTGGGATGGCCAGATCCGCATGGACCCGTCTTCAGCTTATGCCATGCAAGGCCTTATCAGCCTGAAGGATCAATTCGACATCGCTTTCGCATGCGACACCGATCACGACCGGCACGGCATCGTCACGCGCAGTGCCGGACTGCTGCCGCCCAATCATTACTTGTCGGTGGCGATAGACTACCT
>NZ_RZQG01001800.1:0-450 GCF_003998635.1 Mesorhizobium sp. M7D.F.Ca.US.004.03.1.1 | reverse complement strand
GCGGGCAGATGCGGCGTACCGTGGCGCGAAATAACTTCAACCAACGCCGGAAATGCGCCTCGCCAAGGCCGGCTATCGCCAGATGCGGCTGCAGGGGTCGGCCTTCATATCGGGCCGTTCGCAGCAGAGTCGCCGACCAGAAGTCACACATCTTCGCCAGATGCTGCGGCCACTTGTCAGCCTGTATCCTCTGCCGGAAGATGGGGCCAAGAAGCTCATCACGGCGAATTTCCTCGTAGAAGCCGTGAACCACACCACGGATCATGGTCTCGTCAAGGACATCCGGCAACGGGACGCCGTCGACGATGATCGTTCTTTTGCTCCGACTATTCCCGCTCATGTGCGCGCTTCCATCTCTGCAAAGGCCAAGTGGCTTTCGGCATCGTAGCCAGGGACAAACCAAGCTTGGGTTGCACCCGAGTTAGCATCCTACCTAAAACATACATTGTC
>NZ_RZQG01000017.1:0-21172 GCF_003998635.1 Mesorhizobium sp. M7D.F.Ca.US.004.03.1.1 | reverse complement strand
GGCATGGTGCACCAGCATTTTCACCTCGCGCCGCGGCTCACTGTGCTGGAAAACCTTTTGATAGGCATTCCCGGCAAGACAGGCCGGATCGACCGCGCCGGTGGGCTGGCGCGGCTCGCCGAGATAGGCCGCCAGCATGGGCTGACGCTTGACCCGAACCTGCCGGTCTCGGCGCTGTCGGTCGGCGAGCAGCAGCGGCTCGAAATCGTCAAGGCGCTGTTTCGCGGTGCGAGGCTCTTGATCCTCGACGAGCCGACGGCGGTGCTGGCGCCGAGCGAGGTCGACGGACTGTTTTCGGCGTTGCGCTCGATGGCCGCACAAGGCCTCGGCATCATCTTCATCTCGCACAAACTCAACGAGGTGCGGGCGCTGACGCATCGCTGCACGGTGCTGCGGCATGGCCGCGTTGCCGGCCGCGTCGATGACCCGGCCAACACGACATCCTCGGAGATGGCAACACTGATGTGCGGCCATGAGATCGTGCCGCCGGCGAGGGGACCGTCGACGCCCGGTGCCGCGGTGCTGACCCTCGACGGCATTTCGACCTCAAAGCACTCGGGCACGCCGCTGCGCGACGTATCGCTTGCCGTCCGTGCCGGCGAGATCCTCGGCATTGCCGGCGTGTCGGGCAATGGCCAGCGGGCGCTGGCGGAGGTGATCTCCGGGACACGCGTGCCCGATGCCGGTCAGATGACGATCGCCGGCAGCAAGGTCTCGCGGTTTTCGCCGCGCGAGGTGCAGGCGCTCGGTCTTGGCCGCATCCCGGAAGACCGCATGACGACCGGGTTGGTGACCAACCTGCCACTCGCCGATTCGATGGTGTTGCCGCGCATCGGTACCGCCGCTTTCAGCAGCGGTGGCTTGCTCAAGCCGGATGCGATCCGCGCCTTTGCCGAGGCGCAGATCAACGCCTATGATATCAGGTGCCCCGGGCCGATGACACGCGCCGGGGCGCTGTCCGGCGGCAATCTGCAGAAGGCGCTTTTGGCGCGCGAACTCGCCTTCGATCCGAAGGTGCTTGTTGTCTCGCAGCCGACGCGCGGGCTCGATATCGGCGCTGCGCGCTTCATCCACGAAAAGTTCCTCGACATGCGGGCCAAGGGCTGCGGCATCATCGTCATCGGCGAGGATCTCGAAGAGCTGCTGGTGCTCTGCGACCGCATCGCGGTGATGTATGAGGGCCGCATCGTCGGCACGCTCGACAGCGCCGATGCGACGGTCGCCCGGCTGGGCCTGATGATGACCGGCGCGGAGGGTCACAGCTGATGTTTCGCCTGGAAGTCCGCACGTCAACGCCCGCCTGGTTCAATCTGGCTTTGCCGCTGCTGGCGATCGGAGCAACGCTCATCTTGTGCAGCGGCCTGATCGCGCTGGCAGGCGCCGGCGTGCTTGAAGCCTACGGCGTGATGTTCACGGCCTCGCTCGGCGACAGCTATGCGATCACCGAAACGATGGTGCGCGCGGCGCCGATGATCTTCACCGGGCTGGCGGTAGCGGTCGCCTTCCGAGCCAAATTCTGGAACATCGGCGCCGAGGGTCAGTTGCTGGCCGGCGCGGTGGCCAGTTGCTTTGTCGGCGCCATTCCGATGCCGGGGCCGCTCGCCATGGTGTTGATGGCGTTGGCGGGTGCCGCCGCGGGAGCCGCGGTCGCGCTGGTGCCGGCGACGCTCAGAGTAAAATTCAAGGTCGACGATGTCGTCAGTTCGCTGTTGCTCAACTCGGTCATCTACTACGCGCTGATGGCCCTGATCGAGGGGCCGTGGAAAGACAGTTTCAGCGGCTATCCGATCTCGCCGCCGATCGAGGATTCGGCCAATTTCCCGGTGCTGCTCGAAGGCACGCGGCTGCATCTCGGCGTCGTCGTGGCACTGATTGCGGCACCGTTGATCTGGTTCCTGATCGTGCGCACGACGCTCGGCTTCCGCATCAGGGTCACCGGCGAAAACCCGGAAGCCGCCAGATATGGCGGCATCCATGTCGAGCGCGTGCTGATCTCGACGGCGCTGCTGTCCGGCGCGCTGGCTGGGTTGGCCGGTGTCGGCGAGGTCGGCGGCGTGCATTTCCAGGTGATGAGCGATATCTCGCCGGGCTACGGCTATTCCGGCATCGTCGTTGCCATGCTGGCGCGGCTCAACCCGCTTGGCGTCGTGCCGGCGGCGATCTTCCTTGCCGCCGTGATGACTGGCGCCGAGGCGATGTCGCGGGCGACCGGCGTGCCGGCCTTCCTCAGTGACGTCATCCAGGGCACCGCATTGCTTGCCATGCTGGTGGCGCTGCTGTTCACCGCCTATCGCATCCGCCGCGTCGGGGCTGCCTGATGAGCGCAGTGTTCGAACAGATCTTTCAGGTAGGCTTCCTCGCCGCGATCATCCGCATCGCCACGCCGCTGGCTTTTGCGACGCTCGGCGAAATGTTCTCCGAGCGGGCCGGCGTGCTCAATCTCGGCATCGAAGGCATCATGCTGTTGTCGGCGATGACCGGCTTCACTGCCGCCAGCCTCAGCGGCAGCCTGTGGCTCGGCGTGCTGGCGGCTGTGCTGACCGGCATGCTGATGGGCGCGCTGCACGCGCTGTTCACGGTGGTGCTCGGCCTCAGCCAGCATGTCTGCGGCATCGGCGTGACATTGTTCTCGTCGGGCCTCGCCTATTTCCTCTACCGGCTGATCTTCGGCCAGCAGTCGGTGCCGCCCAACATCAAGGGTTTTCAGACACTGCCGATCCCGGTCCTCTCCGACATTCCGGTGCTCGGGCCGGCGGTGTTCAACCAGTTTGCGCTGGTTTATATGGCGATCCTGGCCATTCCGCTGGCTGCCTTCGTGCTGTACCGCACGCCATGGGGCCTGTCGGTGCGCATGGTCGGCGAAAACCCACGCGCCGCCGATTCGGCCGGCGTCAGTGTCATCGCCACACGCTTCCAGGCGGTTGTCCTCGGCGGTGCGCTGATGGGGCTGGCCGGCGCCTTCCTGTCGATGGCGCAGTTCAACGCTTTCACCTTCGGCGTCGTGTCGGGGCGAGGTTGGGTAGCAATTGCGCTTGTGGTCTTCGGCCGCTGGGATCCGTGGCGCTCGGCGGGGGCGGCACTGCTGTTCGCCTTCGTCGATGCCTTGCAGCTGCGCATGCAGGCCAGCGGCCTCGGGCACATCCCCTACGAGGCATTCCTGATGCTGCCCTTCATCTTTACCATCGTCGCCATGGCGGTGATGTCGCGCAACGCGGTGGCGCCCTCGGCGCTGCTCAAGCCGTTTCGGCGCGAGGAGCGCTAACAGCTCTGGCGGCTGTCAGCGTCCCGCTGCTCACATCGCGGTAAAGCCGTTGTCGACGAACAGATGCGTGCCGTTGACGAAGCTCGACTCGTCGCTGGCCAGATACAGCGCGGCCCTTGCCACCTCTTCCGGCTCGCCGATGCGGCCTTGCTGCGCGGCCAGCGCTGCGTCTGAGACGTCGACGCCGAGTCTGCCGAGATCGGCGACCTCACGCAGGCCATGCGGCGTGCGGATGAAGCCGGGGCAGACCGCGTTGCAGCGGATGTTGCGGTCGCGGAACTCGACCGCGATGGCGCGCGCGAACATGTGGCAGGCGCCCTTGGTGGTGTCGTAGAGCACTTCGTTGGGAGTCGCCGCCACCGCCGAGATCGACGAGGTGCAGACGATCGAGCCGCCGCCCGCCGCGATCATGCCGGGCAGCACGGCGCGCGTCATCAGGAACATCGAGCGCACATTGACGGCATGCAGCCAGTCCCATTCCTGGACCGTCGTCTCCAGGAAAGGTTTGATGACGATGGTGCCGGCGTGGTTGAACAGCACGGTGACCGGGCCGAGCTTTTCCGCCGCCCCTTTCACTGCCGCTTCGACCTGGGCTTCGTCGGAGACGTCGGCGACAAAATGCTCGGCGACATGGCCGCGTGTCCTGATTGTCGCTGCGGTTGCGGCGGCGGCCTCGCCGTTGCGGTCGACGATCGCCACCTTGGCGCCTTCAGCGGCGAACAGCTCCGAGGCCGCCCCACCCATACCCGTCGCGCCGCCCGAAATGATAGCGACCTTGCCGGCCAGTCTCGTGCCCATTTTTCTGCCCCCTGTTTGACGATTTCGCTTTGCTGGTTCGGCGATGCTACCGCGCCCGCGCCGGGCGGCCAATCCACGAATTGGGTGCAGCGGGGACAACGCCATCGGGCTCTTCAGGGGCCGACGCAAAGCGGGCATCCCATGTCGATCGCTCGCTCAGATGGGCGCTCTCAGCAAGTAGCCACCAATTTGTAGCTATCCAAGAGAAAATTATTCTACCTATCGCCCGAAAATAGCAATCGACAAAGTCTACAAGTTTTATAGATTAACAGGCGAGACGGAGGCCGATATGTCCTATATCCAGAACGCCCAGACGGATCGCAACGGCCAGAGGCTGGCCAGTGCCCAGGCCTTTCGGCCGGCCTATGCCGGTGCCTTCGCCTATCTCGTCTTTGCCCTTGCGTTTGTGTTCACCGGGGCCGTTGTTCTGGGTCTTATTCCCTGAGTCGTCAGATCGACCGGGGTTAGCTGCTGCCCCACCGCTTGCAGGCAATCGGAGTTGAATGAACCGAATCCTCGGTGCGCTTTCGCGCGCCCGACACAACGGAGGAGATGGCAATGCCGATCGAGTTCACGCATGTCCCCGGCAAGACCGCCGACGCCGCAGTTCCCTTTTTCTACGACTTTGCCGATACCGCGACCAAGCTCGGGCTGATCGAGGACGGCGGCTTCCGCAAGATCGTCGTCGACGATTCGGCCGGGTTGCTGACCAACATGGATCTTGCCACCCAGGTGCTGGATAGCACCTCGTCGCTGGAAGTCGTCCTTACCCACTGGGCGGGCGTGATCGAGCCGACAGTGGCGGCGCGGCAGCTGGCTGCCATCGACGCCAAGAGCGGCGGTCGGCTGGCGCTGAGGATGCTCAGTGAGCCGCTGAGCGACGACGATGCCGAAACACGGCCGGTCGGGCATACTGTCATTTGGCAGCGCATCGACGAATATCTGGTGCTGCTCAAGCGGCTGTGGTCCAACGACCGGCCCTTCGACCATGAAGGCGCGTTCTACAGCATCAAGGGCGGCTACGTGCCGCGCAAGGGTCCGCACGGCGCCGACCTGATCATCCGTATGGGCGGGCAATCCGGAACGGCGCTCAAGGTCGCCGGCCGGCATGCCGATGTCTTCGAACTGGTGCCAGGCTCGATCGACGAGGTTCGGCAGCTGATGGAGCGGGTGCGCGGTGCCGCTGCCGAGCACGGTCGGGCGGGCAAACTGCGCTTTGCGCTTCCGGTCAGGATTCACCAGGGCGCTTCCGCCACGGGCCACAAGGCGGTCGACCTTTCCGGGCCACCGGCACAGGCCGCCCTGTCGCTGCTTGCCTATACCGCGCTCGGGATCGATGAATTCATGATTGTCGGCGTCGACACGCCGCGCGAGATCGCCACGGTCGGCCGGGAAACGATCGCCCTGCTGCGCAACTCCCTGGCGCGTCGCGAGACCGACGCATTCCAGCCCGGGGCGTATGCGTCTCGCGCGGGTCTGGAGACGCGCGCAATGGGCTGAGATCCTTCAGCCTTTTGTTGCTTCAGGCCTGTCGCCAAGTCGCGACAGGCCTTCGATGACGGCGGCTGAATCCGTCAGCGCGCCGAAGACGCCGTCTTCGACCGTCACCATGTGAAGTGCTGCCTCGTGCGCTTGTCTGTCGCCGCTGGCGCAGGCGTCCGAGATCGTCAGGCATTGGAAATTCCGGTCGCAGGCTTCCCGCAACGTGGTGTGGACGCAGACATCCGTGGTGCATCCGGAAAACATGAGATGCGTGATGCCTTGCGCGCGCAGGACAAGCTCGAAGTCCGTATAGGTGAAGGCGCTGTTGCAGGTCTTGTCGACGATGATGTCCTGCGGCGCGACGTCGATCTCCGGAACGATCTGGAATCCCGGGCCCGAGCGCAGCAGGATTTCGGTGCCTTCGAGCCCGGAGCGCTTGCGGCGCCATTTTTCGTAAGGCGTCATGTCGGCCATGTCAGCCCGATAGCCCTGCCTGGTGTGGATGATGCTGACGCCGGCCTTGCGGGCGGCTGATATCAGCCGGCTCACGGTCGGCAGGATCGCCCTGAGCGGCGAGGGGTCGTAGCCTTGCTTGGCGAAGTAGCCCGTCGTCGACAGGAAATCCTGCTGCAGGTCGATGACGATCAGCGCAGTGTTTTCGGCAACCAGCCTGCCGTCATAGGGGAAGTCGAAAGGCGTCGCCTTGATCATCCGGGGTTTTCTCCTCACCGATTGTGCGGTCTATCCTGAACGGCGAAGTTGCAGCCGTCCACCCGGGCAGCAATCCTAACACCAAGAGGCAGGACGAGGGGCGTCGTGCCGGCGACGACAGTTCGCCGTGCAAACCCTCACGGTTACGTCGCGCCGATTTGTTGACCGTTGCAGTCATCTTAAATGTTGACTAGTAAGGTCATGTTTCATAGTCAACCGGGCATCGCCTGCCGAAAGCCGAAATCTGGAAATGCGGGTGGCCGCACTGGAGAAAAGCCATGACCGTGGCTGGAATTGATGCCCAGACTGCCTTCCATATCGACGCGGTGCGCTTCGCCGTCGGCGAGCGGACGCTGCTCGGTCCGGTTTCGCTCGAACTGCAGCGCTCGCGCGTCTACGGGCTGATCGGCCACAATGGTTCGGGCAAGTCGACGCTGATCAAGCTGATGGCGCGCCAGCAGCCGGCAAGCTCAGGCGCCATCACCTTCGCCAGGCGGCCACTATTGCAGTGGGGCGCCCGCGAGCTTGCCCGCGCGCTTGCCTATCTGCCGCAGACGACGCCGGCGGCGACCGGTCTCACCGTGCGCGAACTGGCGACGCTCGGACGCTATCCCTGGCATGGCGCGCTTGGCCGCTTCCGCGCGGAAGACAGGCAGCATGTCGACGAGGCGCTGGCCTTGACCGACATGGACGGTTTTGCCGACCGGCTGGTGGACGAATTGTCGGGCGGCGAACGCCAGCGCGCGTGGCTGGCCATGCTGGTGGCACAGAACGCCGGCGTCATGCTGCTCGATGAGCCGATCTCGGCGCTCGACATCGCCCACCAGGTCGAGGTGCTCGGGCTGGTCAAGGATCTCAGCCGCAAGCGCGACCTCTGCGTCGTCGTCGTGCTGCACGATCCCAACATGGCGGCGCGCTACTGCGACGAGCTGATCGCGCTGAAGGACGGCAAGCTGCTGACGCGCGGCACGCCCGGCGAGATCATGCGCAGCGATGTGCTGAAAGGCATCTTCGGCGTGGAGATGGGCGTGTTCGCGCACCCCGTCACCGGCCAGCCCGTCGGCTATGTGCAGTGACGAGATTTGATGCGGTGGTGGGAAATGGAAAGCGGCCGGCCGCTGAGAGAACAAGGAAGAAGCTGTTGTCGAGAAGTGGTTTGTTGGCGGCGTTGGTCGCATCCGTCATCCTGTCGGTCGGTAGCGCGACCGCCCAGCAGCAACCGGCTGGTTCCGCCCCCGTGATCGAGGCGACCACCACGCCGGCTGCACCGGCACCCGCAGCACCGGCAGTCGTCCCCCCAGCCATGATGGCGCCTGTGCAGCCGGCCAGCCAGCCGAACGCGACCGTACCGGCCGAGGCCGGGCCTTCGACGGCGCTGGAGCTGGCCCTGCCGCATGATCTGTCGCCGTGGGGCATGTTCATGGCGGCCGATATCATCGTCAAGGCGGTGATGATCGGGCTGGCCTTTGCCTCCCTTGTCACCTGGACGATATGGCTGGCCAAATCGCTGGAGATTCTTGGTGGCAAGCTGCGTATCCAGCGCGCAGTGCGGGCGATCGGCGAGGCCGCCACGTTGAAGCAGGCGAGCCGCGCCCTCGACCGCAGCGGCGGCCCCGGCGCGCTTCTGGTGCGGGCGGCCGAGGAGGAGACCGCACTTTCTGCAGGTGCGCTCGATCATGTCTCGGGAGACGGGCTGAAGGAGCGGGTCACGTCGCGCCTGTCGCGCATCGAGGCGGCGGCGTCGAGGCGCATGTCGCGCGGCACCGGCGTGCTGGCGACGATCGGCTCGACCGCGCCCTTTGTCGGCCTCTTCGGCACCGTCTGGGGCATCATGAACGCCTTCATCGGCATCTCGCAGGCGCAGACCACCAATCTCGCCGTGGTCGCGCCGGGCATCGCCGAAGCGCTGCTAGCCACCGCGATGGGCCTTGTCGCGGCAATACCGGCCGTCGTCATCTACAACGTCTTTGCCCGCTCGATAGCCGGCTACCGGCAGATCCTCGCCGATGCCTCGGCGGGCGTCGAACGGCTGGTCAGCCGCGACCTCGACTTCCGCACCGTCGCGCCGCCGACGGCGCTGGCGGCGGAGTAGCGCCATGGCAAGCAGAATCCGACAGACCATGGACGACGATCTCGAGGAAAGCCACGAGATCAACGTCACCCCCTTCATCGATGTCATCTTGGTGCTGCTGATCATCTTCATGGTCGCGGCGCCGCTGGCGACGGTGGATGTCAATGTCGACCTGCCGGGCTCGACCGCAACGCCCGCGCCACGGCCCGAAACGCCGCTGTTCCTGACGCTGAAGGACGATCTGTCGCTGGCGATCGGCAACGACAGCGTGCCGCGCCCGGCGTTCGCCGCGACGCTGGACAGCAGGACAAAAGGCGACAAGCAGACGCGCATCTTCCTGCGTGCCGACAAGGCGGTCGCCTATGGCGACCTGATGGAGGCGATGAACCTGCTGCGCGGTGCCGGCTATCTGAAGATCGCGTTGGTCGGCCTGGAGGCGGCGCCGGCAACTACTGGTGCAGCGGCGCCATGATGCAAGCGACCGCCTTGCCCTCGGTCCAGTTGTCGCGCTTCGGCTGGCGCGACCTTGGCTTGTGGGCCGGTGCGGCCGCGCTGGTCCTCGGAGCTCATGTCGCGGTCGCCTATGCCGTGCAAAACTTCACGATGGTCACCGAAGCAGACGGCGGTCTGCCACCGGCCCAGGTGATCGAGATGGCGCCGATGGTGGTGATGCCGGCGGTGGAAGAGCAGATTGCCGCGCTGGACGCGGTTACGCCAGATCAGACCGAGCCGACACCGACTCCCGAGCCTACGCACGAAGAGCCGGTCGAGAAGGCGGAGCCGGTTGTCGAACAGCCGCAAGCCGTTCCGCCCGACGAGGCCGAATTCACCCGAACCGAAATGGCTGAACAGGTCGACCAGCCGCCGCCGGATGAGGTCGTCCCGGATATTGTCGAGGCTGTCGCCCCCGAGGTCGTCATTCCCTTGCCGCAGCCGAAACCGGTCGAAGTGGTCAAGGACAAGAAACCGGTCGAGGCCAAGGCGAAAAAGCCTGTCGAGAAGCCCAAGCCGCGGCCGAAGAAGGAGAAGGCGGCGCCGCCGAAGACGGTAGCCGCCGCCAGCGCCGATGCACGGCCTGCGGCCAGGACTGCCGCGCCGGAGTCGGCACAATCCGCGTCGCGATCCGGCGACTCCAGCAAATGGGACTCCCGCTTGGGCGCCTGGATCAAGCGGCACACGCGCTATCCCCGTTCGGCCAAGGCTCGAGGCGTGGAAGGCAGGCCGTATGTCGCCTTCACGGTCGACTCGTCCGGCCGGGTCCTGTCTGCCAGGCTCTCTCGTTCCTCCGGAGATGCGGATTTGGACCGTGCGGCACTCGCCGTGCTGCAAGGCGCCTCAGTGCCGGCACCGCCGCCGGAACTCGGCTCGCGCCTGAGCCGAACAGCACCGTTCGTGTTCAGCCTGCGCAATTAGAGACTAGAGCAGACCCGGATCCATCAATAGCTGAGCGACAGGCACAGGGCTTCGACCTGCTCCAGATAGAAGCGACATTTCGTGCGCAGAAGCCTGAGGCTCGGGTCGTCGGCGCCGTTGATCTCGATGGTCTGCATCATGAAGTCGAAATGGGCATGAAAGGCGTCCACCGCGCCCCAGAGACTGTCGACCTGGCAGCTATCGGCAATTGCCATCGAGACGAGTTGGCGAGCCTCGACCCGCGCGGCGTCAGGCGATGGCGGTTGCCTGGTGATCAAGGCGTCGAGCCGGCTGAAAATGCTTTCCCTGGCGTCGACGCTTCTGATGTTCGCAATCATGTTCATGTGCAGATCCCCCTTGGCAATTCCAGGCGCGCAACGGTTTCCCGCGGGCAGGATGCGATCAAGGCCGGGATGGCGGCCGCATCGGTCGGTCGGCCCCTGATGATGTTAGCGACCTCGGCATCGGCCTGTTCGAACCAGTAGACCATGTCGGCGCGGTTCAGATCCGTGGCGGCTTTTTTCAGCAGTGGCATCAGGTTTTGCAACGCGCATAGCGTCCCCCAGCGGTTTGGCCGGGAGGTCGAGCCGGCCACCGCGCATGCGGCTGACGATTGCATGTCGCTATGCTCTCCGCGGCTGGGCAGCACGATTGTCCTTTGCCTGCACCTTGGGGTGCAGCGGGTTGCCGCTGAGCTGCGCATGCCTGGCCGGCCGTGCGCCGCGAAGAACGTCGAAGGCTTCTGCATAGGCCATGCCCAGCAGATAGGAGATCATGGGAAAACGGCTTGCTTCGGCCATCTGCACGAGCTCATTGGTCATCGACGAAATGTATTGAAGACTATCGATTTCCGACTGACGTAGGGAATGATTTGCCACGTGCTGCTCCTGTCTGTGGTTGAACCTAGGGAACGCGTTACAGAAAATAATAAGCCGACTAATTGATAGATTGGCCCGCCGAAGACGGGCATGATTCCGGGGCCGAGAGGGTCAAGGCATAGATGGGCGCGTCGGTGAGGCGATCGAGGCCGAGCAGGCGCTTGATCGCCAAATGACTGAGCGCCGCCGTCGGGCATGCCGACAGGCCATGATTGGTCGCCGCCAGCATGATGTTCTGGCCGATATGGCCAGCCTCGATCAGCACGACACGATAGGCGTTGGCGTCCTCGTATTTCCACATCGTGCGATCGAGCTTCGCGCAAAGCAGGATAAGGCACGGCATGGTATCAGCCCATTCCTGTCCACCGACCAGTTCGGAGATCTTGGGCAGATGGTTTGCGGAAATCCTGCCAAGGTCGTGATCGGCGGCACAATAGTGGTAGACGCCGGGCTCGAGACCGTCGACGCCGAGCGCGACCACATAGGCCTCATAGGGATTCCTCGCGCCGCCGGAAGGGGTCATGCCAAGCGGCAGGGCGCCAACGCAGTTGGCGGTCTCGCCGGTGATGCCGAGCCCTGCGAACAGGCAATCGGAAAGCTGTTTGGCCGTGATGGTGGGCTGAGCCGCCGTGCGGTTGGTGCGGCGGCGCGCCATCAGGGCGAGAAGTTCATTGTCTTCCAATGCGTTCGGCAGCTGAATGGCGCCAGCGGAATTCTTCAGCACCAGGTCCGGTTGCGGCGTGTGGCCGGCGCGTTCGATCTGCCGTTCTTCCGCTTGCTCGATGGTCATGTATGCGCTGTCCTGGACGCAGAAATGCATCAGCGCGGTCGGAAGGCCCCAGCTCCATTGTCCGGAAAACTGCTCCTCCTGCTCGGCGAGCGGCGATCCGGCGGTCACCAGGGCGGAAAAATCGAGCAACTGGGGAACAACAGCCTTCAGCTCGGACTTCGACCACCCATGGGCGCGGGCGATATCCGCCGTCGACGCCCATTTGTCCCACGATGCAAGAAGACCGACCATCTCCGGGCTGCATTCAAACACGCTTCTGGTCAGGAAGTTGCATGCCGTGATCTTGTTAGGCCCGGGGTAGAAAACAAGCGTTTTTGAAGAGCGCATTTTCATGATGCTGAATGCCATGTGCGGAGCCGAGGCGCCGACAAGCGAACCGCTCGCCGGCGCAGAACGGCTTCAGCGCTTGTTGTAGTGCATGCCCTGCGAAAAGAAGACGGTCTGCGTGCCGGCGGCAGTCGTCAGCTTCGGAGCGGTGTTCACTTTCTTGGCCATTTTCATCCCTTCCTTGATCCCATCGGGATCCGTTGAAAGACCCCCCAAAACGGGATCCACGGCAAGAAAGGTAAGGTCGGAAGAGTTAATGGTATGTTAAAATTGTAGTAAATCCACGTACCAAAGACGGGCTGATGAATTATCTTTCCTGTCACTAAAGTGTAAAATATCGATTTTATTCAGATACAGAGTAGACAATCGTTGGCATACGCTTTTTCGGTATATGCTTATTCTTATTTAGCGTAAGCCACGGCGATCGACGGCATTAGCCCAGCCCGTCCCGGGTTAGGCTGACCACCAGTAGGTCGACGCTTGGATCGTCGAGCCTGATGACGTGTGCCATGCTGATGGCGTCCCTGGGGCGGATGTTGGCCATGTCGCGCCGCATGATGACGGACACGAAGGCCGGCCCGGCCTCCGTCAGAAGCATAGCCTTGCCTATCAGCACCGGTTCGGAGATCGGTGCCCATTGCACGGAGATCAGCGACGGCTCGCCGGTCTGGCGACGATTGATGCCGCTGAAATAGATCCAGTTCAGGCGCGAGATCGCCACCCCATAGTGGTTGCCGCGCGCCCGCGCCCATGTCGATCCCCGGCGTTCCGACCATCCGGTAACCCTTCTGAAGGTGACCAGCTCGGCTTCGCGACGCACGAAGGTTACCGATCGCATCAAGAGGTCGGGCCGGGAGGGAATCGAAAAATAGGTGAAATAGGTGCCTCCCGCGATCGATGGGCTGGGCGGACGGATCATCTGGTTGAACAAGCTCTCCGAAACCGGCGGCAGGCCCCGGACCCTGGGTTCGGGGACGTCGGGATCCTGGTACAACTCGGCCTCGTCGATCCGGAAGTAGTCGCAGATCAGCTTGGCGGTGGCCTTGTTGGGAACCGTCTGTCCTTGCAGATAGCGTTCGAACTGCGTGCGGTTGATGCCCAGCTCACGGCATACCGCGCTGACGGAAGCATGGTCCTTGCAGAGCCGTCTAAGGTTTGCAGCGAGATTCTCGCGAATTGACACGTCTTTGCTTCCGCAGGCGGATTTTTCATTTCGACTCGAAAGCCATATAGCGTCTTCGGTCGCCCCCGCCGAAACGCCCTTGTCACAACGCACAGAAAAACTGATTTGGTAACGTCAATCTAATGGGGCAGTTTCCAAAAAGAACGGAAACAATCCGTGAGCAGCTTCCGCCATAAGTCCAATTGACAACAGTTTTGTCAGATATTGCGAGATGGACGCGCAGTAGTGCGGCCCTCGAAAGCGCCTTGGCACAACAAATACCGCCCGCAGGAGCCAGGACGAGCCCCGTGCGGTGCATTCGGCGCGGAGAGTGGAGAACTGATTATTCCGCTGGTGGAGCTGAGGAGGATCGAACTCCTGACCTCGTCATTGCGAACGACGCGCTCTCCCAGCTGAGCTACAGCCCCGTCCAGCGGATGGGCGCATTTATCGGGCGTCGTGGTTTTCTGTCAAGGCGGCGTTTTGCCGAAATCCGCTGCCGTCGCGTGTCGGGCCAGCGTAGAGGGAAGGCGGCCCTTGCCGGTTTCGCGTGCAATGGCTACATGTCGGCAACAATTGGAGACCGGCATGCTCGCCCTCATTCAGACAATCGTTATGGCGCTTGACCTCTACTGGTGGATCATCATCGCATCGGCGATCTTCTCCTGGCTCTACGCCTTCAACGTCGTCAATTCGAAAAACCAGTTCGTCGGCAGTATCGGCAACATGCTCTACCGGCTGACCGAGCCGGCGTTGCGGCCGATCCGCCGCTTCATGCCGGATCTTGGCGGCATCGACATCTCGCCGATCATCCTGCTTCTGATCCTGTTCTTCCTGCGGCAGTTCATACTCACCACGGTGGCGCCACTCGTCCTGTGAGCCCGGTGCTCGCATGAGCGCGCCGTTCCGCCTGCGCGATGGTGGCGTCGACCTGTTTGTCCGGCTGACGCCGAAGGCTGCGCTGGACAGGCTCGAAGGCGTCGAGACGACAGCGGACGGTCGAAGCCATCTGAAGGCGCGCGTCCGCGCCGTGCCGGAAAACGGCGCTGCCAATCAAGCGCTTGAACGATTGCTGGCCAAGATGCTGGGCGTGCCGGCGTCCACCGTCTCGGTTGTCGCCGGCGGCACCGCCCGGCTGAAGACCGTGCGCATTTCAGGCGATCCGGCGATGTTGGCGAAAGGCATCGAGGGGCTCGGCTCCTGATGCCCTTCGGTGAAGGGTTCAATCCCCCAGCGGCAAACGCGGATCGTCGACTTTCAACGTGTTCACGCTCTGCTTGATACGGCGCAGATTTTCGAGGACTCGTGGTCCGCGCGTCTCGGCGACGGAGGTGACGATCATGTCGACGATCGACAGCAGCGCATAGCGCGACGATGTCGGCTTGTAGATGTTGCCGTCTTCCAGCGACTGGAAATGGATGACCGTGTCGGCGACCTTGGCGAGTGCGGAGTCCGGCGGCGTGATGGCGATTGTCGTGGCACCATATTGCTGGGCGACCTGCACCGCATCGATAACCGATCGCGCATAGCCCGAGACAGAGAAGGCGATCAGCGTGGTGTCGGGCGTGGCGACGGCGGCGTACATGCGCTGCAGCTGTCCGTCGATCTGCGCCAGCACCGACACGCCCAGCCTGAACAGCCGGTTCTGCATTTCGGTCGCCATCATCGAGGAAATACCGCCGGAACCGATGCACAGCACATTGCCCGAGACGGCGATGCGCGCGGCGACGGCGACCAGCGTCGTCATGTCGAGGTTTTCGCTGGCGCGCTGGATGGCCGATATCGCCGCTTCGGTGATGGCGGAAGCGATGCGCTGTTCGCGGGCATCGCGGCTCAACGGCTCCGGCGATAGATACTGGCCGCCGATGGCGATGGCCTGTGCCAGATAGAATTTGAAATCGCGCAGGCCCTCGCAACCGAGGTTGCGGCAGAACCGCGTCACCGTCGGTTCGCTGACACCGACACGCGCGGCAATTTCCGAGATCGCCGCCTTGGAGACGAAATCAAGGTCGGCCAGCACGAAGCCGGCCAGTTTGCGATCCGACTTCGTTCCGTCCTGTAACATCAGCTGCAGGCGCGTGATGATGTCGGCCGGCGTCTTCATGTATGTGTTTTCATAGAGGCAGGCCCGTCGCCTTGTCGAACAGATGGATGTTGCCGGGATCGACGGTCACCGGCAGCAGGTCGCCCGGCCTGACCGGCACCCTGTCGCGGAACACGGCGCGTACGGTATCAGCACCAATGGCGCCATAGACATGGGTCTCGGAACCGGTCGGCTCGACGACATCCACCTTGATCGCCATCGCGTCGACAGCCTCGCCGATGACGAAATGCTCGGGCCGGATGCCGGCTTCCACCGCGCTGCCCGCCGGCACCTGTTTGCCGGCAAGCGCAAGTCGGCCGCCACCGGTCGACTCGAACCAGGATTTCTGAGCTGTCGTCTTGAGAGAACCCGACACAAAGCTCATCGACGGCGAGCCAAGGAAGCTGGCGACGAACTTGTTGGCCGGCCTGTCATAGAGTTCCAGCGGCGCGCCGACCTGCTGGATCCTGCCACGGTCCATGACGACGATGCGGTCGGCCATGGTCATGGCTTCGATCTGGTCGTGGGTGACATAGACGATCGTCGATTTCAGCCGCTGGTGCAGCGCCTTGATCTCGACGCGCATCTGCACGCGCAATTGCGCGTCGAGGTTGGACAGGGGCTCGTCGAACAGGAACACCGACGGCTCGCGCACGATGGCGCGGCCCATGGCGACGCGCTGGCGCTGGCCGCCCGACAGCTGGCGGGGATAGCGGTCGAGATAGGAGAAGAGATTGAGGACGCCGGACGCCTTTTTGACCTTTGCGTCGACCGCCTCGCGCGCCTCGCCGCGTATCTTCGGGCCAAAGCCGATATTGTCGGCTGCCTTCAGATGTGGAAACAGCGCATAGGACTGGAACACCATGGCAATGTTGCGCTGCTGCGGCGGCAGCGCGTTGGCGCGCACGCCGCCGATCAACAGGTCGCCGGAGGTGATCGTCTCCAGTCCGGCCAGCATGCGCAGCAAGGTCGACTTGCCGCAGCCGGACGGGCCGACCAGCACGACGAACTCGCCGCTCTTGATATCGAGGCTGATGTTCTCGAGGATCTTGTGCTGTCCGAAGGATTTCGACAGGTCGCGAAACTCGACGTCGGTCATGCTCACGCTCCCAGAATGTCGTCGATGAAGGGCAGGCAACCGGCGGTCAGCCCCGCGTCCACCGGCATCACCACGCCCGTTATTCCAGATGCGCGATCGGACGCAAGGAAGGCGACGGCTTCCGCCACTTCCGAAGCGTTGACGATGCGGCCAAGCGGATAGAGCCGTTGCAGCTTGCCTAGGATTTCAGGATCCTTGGCAAGGCGATGGTCCCAGGCGGCGGTGCGGATCGATCCGGGGCAGACGACATTGGAGCGCAGGCCGCTGCGGCCGAGCTCGACGGCGATCGCCTTGGCGTAGGCGTTGATGCCGGCCTTGGCCGCGGCATAGGCGGGATTGCCGAAATGCGCGATGGCGTTGACCGACGAGATGAAGACGACGCTGCCGGAACCTCGGCCGGCCATCGCCTTGACCAGCGGATCGGCGAAGTTCATCACGCCGGTCAGGTTGAGGTCGAGTTCCTGCTCTATCTTGTCGGGATTGAGCGCCGAAATCGTTTCGGCGCGCGTCCAGCCGGCATTGTTGACGAGAATGTCGGGCATGCCATCCCGGTCGAGGATCGCGGCGATCGCTGCCGCTATCGATGCCTTGTCGAGAAGGTCGAAGACGTGGCGGGAGGCAAGGTGCGGGCTTTTCAATGCCTCGCTTGATTGGTCGCAGCCGACGACCCTGGCGCCCCTTTGCGCCATCAGCGCCACGATGGCGGTGCCGAGGCCGCCGCCAGCACCTGTGACCACGACAGTCTTGCCCTCGAACTCGGCCCTGCCTTCGAACTCGGCTTGCGAAACCACCGTACGTCATCCTCCGGGAGTTCTGACAGATGGTGCAACGCCTAGGCCAAAAAATGTAATTAAGCAACAGAATAATCTGCTTGCAAGCCTTCAAATCATCGATAATGTAGGAAAGTCACATAAATCTTCTGCTCCGGCAACGAAGAGGCGCGCAGGCGCAAAATCAAAATGGGAGAGATCAAATGAGCCTTGCAAAATGGACTGTCGGCCTGATGGCCGGAATGAGCATGCTGGCAATTGCGGCGCAGGCGAATGCGGGCGAGGTGCGCGTCACCGTCGCCGAGTACAGCGCCAAGACTGCTCCCTATTTCGCCGACGTCAAGAAGGAATTCGAGGCGGCCAATCCCGGCATCACCGTCAAGTTCGAAGTGGTGCCGTGGGATGTGCTGCTGCAGAAGCTGACCACCGACATCACCGCCGGCACCAATGCCGATCTGTCGATCATCGGCACGCGCTGGCTGATCGACTTTGTCCAGCAGGATGTCGCCGAGCCGCTCGACAGCTACATCAAGCCCGACTTCAAGGACCGCTTCATCGACACCTTCCTGTCGCCCTCGATCATGGAGGGCAAGACCTACGGCCTGCCGATCGCGGCCTCGGCGCGCGCCATGTACTACAACAAGGAGCTGTTCGAGAAAGCCGGCATCGCCAAGCCGCCGGCAACCTGGACCGAGCTGCAGGACGATGCGCGCAAGATCAAGGCGCTGGGCTCCGGCACCTTTGGTTTCGGCCTGCAGGGCAAGGAGATCGAGACCGACGTGTACTACTACTATGCGATGTGGTCCCAGGGCACCGAGATCCTCAACAAGGACGGCACCTCCGGCCTCGGCACGCCCGGCGCGCTTGAAGCGGCCAAGCTCTACAAGTCGATGATCGACGAAGGCCTCACCGAGCCGGGCGTCACGTCCAACAACCGCGAGGATGTGCAGAACCTGTTCAAGCAGGGCAAGGTTGGCATGATGATCACCGCACCGTTCCTGTCCAACCAGATCAAGGACGAGGCGCCGAACCTGAAATACGGCGTGGCGGCCATTCCCGCCGGGCCGACCGGCGCGCGCGGTACCTACGGCGTGACCGATTCCATCATCATGTTCAAGAACTCCAAGAACAAGGACGAGGCCTGGAAGCTGCTCGATTTCCTGTTCACCACCGAACAGCGCGCCAAGTTCACGCAGGGCGAAGGTTTCCTGCCGGTGAACAAGGAAGAGGCCAAGATGGACTACTATGTGAACAATGCTGATCTGGCGGCGTTCACCGCGCTGCTGCCCGACGCCCGCTTCGCGCCGGTCATCCCCGGCTGGGAGGAGGTCGCCCAGATCACCTCCGACGCCATGCAGAAGATCTATCTCGGCGGCGATCCCGAGGCAGGCTTGAAAGACGCAGCCGCCAAGGCCAACGCGGTGCTGAAGAAATAGGGCGTATCTCCCTGCGCCCGTGGCGCGCCCCAGACTCAGGCGGGGCGCGCCACCCCTTGGTTTCCCGCCTGGTGCGGTGGATCCGAAATTCGCATAGAAACTTCTGATCCACGCGCGTGGATCGGTTCACCGTTTGGTGAAACGGCGAACCGATCCAACTCTTTATTTTAACGCAATTCCGAACGGAAAACCGCGCCACACTTTTCCTGGAATTGCTCTAGGCGCAGGCCAGCCGATGCAAAACCGTTTCTTGCCCTATCTTCTGACCTTACCCAGCCTGTTCCTGGCGGCGATCGTCATCTTCTGGCCGGTCTGGGATCTGATCCAGATCTCGACGCACGATGTCAGCCGCTTCGGCCAGCTTCGCGACTTCAACGACTTTGCCAATTTCGGGGCACTCGCTGCCGATCCCGATTTCATGGCCGCGCTCTGGCGCACCGGCCAGTGGACGGTGATGGTCGTCGGCGGCGCGCTGCTTTTGTCGATCCCGGTGGCGATGATCCTCAACACCGACTTCTATGGCCGCGGTATTGCCCGCGTCATCATCATGTTGCCCTGGGCGGTGTCGCTGACCATGACCGCGGTGGTCTGGCGCTGGGCGCTGAGTGGTGAAAGCGGCATGCTGAATTCGGCGCTGATCGGCCTCGGCATCATCGACCACAACATCCAGTGGCTGGCGAGCGCCGAAACCGCCTTTCCCATGCAGGTGCTGATCGGCATCCTGGTGACGGTGCCGTTCACGACAACGATCTTCCTCGGCGGGCTGTCGTCGATCCCGGATGACCTATACGAGGCGGCGGCGCTCGAAGGAGCGACACCGCTGCAGCAGTTCCGCGAAATCACCTTTCCACTGCTGAAGCCGTTCATCAACATCGCCATCGTGCTCAACACCATCTACGTGTTCAATTCCTTCCCGATCATCTGGGTGATGACGCAGGGCGGGCCGGCCAATTCGACCGACATCCTGGTCACCCACCTCTACAAGCTCGCCTTCCGCATCGGCAAGCTGGGCGAAGCATCGGCGGTGTCGCTGGTGATGTTCGCCATATTGCTCATCTTCACCATGATCTATGTGCGGCTGGCGATGCGGGAGCAGCGCGCATGACAAGTAAACTCAAACGCACCGTCATTGCCTGGCTGCTGCTGGCGCCACTGATCGTGGTGACGCTCTTTCCGTTCGCGGTGATGTTCCTGACCGCGGTCAAGCCGAGACAGGAAGTGCTGTCGCCGACCTGGTGGCCGAGCGAATTCCGCTGGGCCAACTTCTCCGACATGTGGGTGGCGACCGGCTTTGGCCAGGCGCTGCTCAATTCGCTCTACGTGTCGGTGATCGCCACCGTCGGCGCCATCCTGATCTCGGTTCCGGCGGCCTATGCCATGTCGCGCTTCCGCTTTGCCGGCTACGGCGCCTTGCGCCAGTTCCTGCTGATTTCGCAGATGATCTCGCCGATCGTGCTGGTGCTCGGCCTGTTCCGGCTGATGGCCGCCTGGGGCCTGGTCGAGAGCACGACGGCGCTCGGCTTCATCTACATGGCCTTCAACGTCGCCTTCACGGTGTGGATGCTGCAGAGCTATTTCGACACCATCCCGCGCGATCTCGAGGAGGCGGCCTGGATGGAAGGCGCCGGCCGCTGGCTGACCTTGCGCAAGGTGTTCCTGCCGCTCTGCCTGCCGGCGATCGCGGTCACCGCGATCTTCACCTTCATCAATGCCTGGAACGAATTCGTCGTCGCGCTCACCATGCTGCGCAGCCAGGAAAGCTACACGCTGCCGATCCAGGTGTTTTCGCTGGTCGCCGGCCGCTATACCATCGAATGGCACCACGTCATGGCGGCCACGCTGCTGGCGACCTTGCCGGTGGCCATCCTGTTCATCTGGCTGCAGCGCTACCTCGTCAGGGGCCTGGCGCTCGGGGCGGTCAAATAGCCGCCACCATCCACGGAGCTTTCATGCGCATCTTCACCGCCTCGCTGGCGACGGAAACCAACACCTTCTCGCCGGTGCCGACCGATAGGGCCTCGTTCGAGATGGCCTTCTATGCTGGGCCCGGCAAACATCCGGAAACACCGACTTTGTGCTCGTCGCCGATGGTTGCCCTGCGCCGGCGGGCGGTCGCCGAAGGCCTTGATGTCATCGAGGGCACCGCCACCTGGGCCGAGCCCGGCGGGTTGGTGCAGCGGCAGACCTACGAGGCGCTGCGCGACGAGATTCTCGGCCAGCTCAACGCAGCGCTGCCGGTCGATGCTGTCATCCTCGGCCTGCATGGCGCGATGGTGGCGCAAGGCTATGACGATTGCGAAGGCGACCTGCTCGAACGGGTCCGCGCAATGGTTGGGCCGGAGGTGGTGATCGCCGTGGAACTCGATCCGCACAGCCATCTGACACCGAAGCGCGTGACGGCCTCTGACATCCTCGCCTACTTCCTCGAATTTCCGCACACCGATTTCTACGAGCGCGGCGAACATGTCGTCGAGCTTGGCCTTGCCGCGGCGCGCGGTGAGATCAAGCCGGTCATCTCGACGTTCGATTGCCGCATGATCCAGGTGCTGCCGACCAGCCGCGAGCCGATGCGGTCCTTCGTCGACCGCATCAAGGCGCTGCACGGCAAGGACGGCGTGCTGTCGGTCTCGGTCATCCACGGCTTCATGGCGGCCGACGTGGCCGAGATGGGCACGCGTATCCTGGTCGTCACCGACAATGACAAGGCCAAGGGCGATGCGTTGGCGGAACGGCTGGGGCGGGAACTCTACGCGCTGCGCGAAAAGACGGCGATGACCATGCTGAGCGCCGCCGACGGCATCGACCGGGCGCTGGCCGTGCGCGCCGAAAATCCGGGCAAGCCGGTGGTCATCGCCGATATCTGGGACAATCCCGGCGGCGGTGTGCCGGG
>NZ_RZQG01000179.1:0-8363 GCF_003998635.1 Mesorhizobium sp. M7D.F.Ca.US.004.03.1.1 | reverse complement strand
TCTCTGTCCACCATCGCTGTTGCCGGCGACAAAGTCCGCATCGGCGCTTCGGTGACCATGGCGGCGATCGCCCGCCATCCGGACCTCGGCGCACTTGCCAAGGCCGCCCGCGCCGTCGGTGGCCCGGCGATCCGCAACATGGCGACCGTCGGCGGCAATCTGTTTGCCCCGGCTCCCTATGGCGATTTCGCTGTTGCCCTGCTGGCGCTCGACGCCATTGTCGGCACCGATGACGGCGAAACGCCGATCGAGATTTTTCTGGCCAAACGGGACGGCAGCCGCACCATCGTCACTTCCGTGAGCTTCACGCTTCCGAAGGCCGACAGTTTCCGCTTCCTGAAAGTGTCGAGGGTCAAGCCCAAGGGCGTCTCGGTGCTCAGCATCGCCAGCGTTCTGGAACGGGCGCCGGACGGCACCGTGTCTTCGGCACGGATTGCACTTGGCTGCATGGCCGATCGGCCAATGCGCGCCATAGCAGCCGAAAAAGCGCTGACCGGTCGTAGCTTGACCAAGGACAGCATCGCGCCGGCTTTAGCCGCAGCCAGTGATGGCACTTCGCCCATCACCGATCCGATTGCCAGCGCCTGGTATCGCGCTGAAGTCCTGCCGGTTCATCTCGGCCGGCTGCTGCTCGCATAATATGTCGTTCGGGGGCGCGCGTCTGTCCGAAAGTTCGGGCAGGCGCGCTGGGAGGAAAACATGGCAAAGGTTCCGGTTCAATTCACGCTCAACGGCTCGGAAAGGGCCGAATTCGTCGACAGCGGCACGACGCTGCTGCACGCCTTGCGCGACAAGATCGGCGACACCTCGCCGAAAGGCGGCTGCCATCAGGGCACTTGCGGTGCCTGTTCGGTCATCATCGACGGCGAACTCCGGCTCTCCTGCCTGACACTGGCCGAGACCTGCAACGGGGCGACCATCAGCACGACATCAGGCCTTTCGGAAAGCGGCGTCTTGCATCCCTTGCAGCGCGCCTTCCTCGACACGTTCGCCACGCAATGCGGCTTCTGCACGCCGGGCATGATCATGGCGGCCAAGGTGCTGCTCGACCACACGCCCAACCCCAGCCGCGAGGAGGTGGTCGAGGCGCTGTCGGGCAACATCTGCCGCTGCACTGGCTACGAGCCGATCATCCAGGCGGTGCTGACCGCCGCGCGGTCCAACTCGCAGAACGCGGCTTGAGGGGACAAAAAGAATGCAACTGCGCAAGAGCTACTTCGCCGATGTCCGCAAGGATGACCTGCACGAGATCGGCCAGCCAAGGCCGCGCTCGGATTCGCCCGGCCATGTCACCGGCAAGACCACCTTTTTCGCCGACCGCAATTTCCCCGGCATGCTGCACCTGAAGATGGTGCGCAGCCCGCATCACCATGCCCGCATCCGCTCGATCGACCCGTCGGAAGCGGAAAAGCATCCGGGTGTGGTGAAAATTCTGACCGCCAAGGACGTGCCGCACAACGTCTACACCATCCTGATCCTGATTCAGATCGGGCCGGAGGACGAGACCGTGCTGGCCGACGGCAAGGTGCGCTGGAAGGGCGAGGCCGTGGTGGCGGTGCTGGCCGAGACCGAGCGCGCGGCACAAGAGGCCGCCGCCAAGGTCAAGGTCGACTACGAAGTGTTGCCTGCCGTCTTCGATATGGAAGAGGCGCTGAAACCAGGCGCGCCGCTGGTCAACGAATATCACGGCCAGAATTACTACCTCTATGACAGCGGCGAGTGCCGCAAGGTGCGCTTCGGCGATGTCGAGGCGGGCTTCGCCGGCGCCGACCATGTGCTGGAGCAGAGCTACCAGTCCTCGCCGATCGAACACGCGCCGACCGAGACCACCGGTTGCGTCGTGGCGCCCGAGGGCAATGACCGCTTCACCTGCTACACCAACACGCAGGCGATGTTCTTCACCCTCGACAACACCTCGATCATTCTGCAGATGCCCGGCAGCAAATTGCATTTCGTCGGCGGCACCGTCGGCGGCGGCTTTGGCGGCAAGGTCGACGTGATCGTCGAGCCCATCGCCATCCTCGGCGCAAAATTAACCGGGCGACCGGTCTGTTTCATCTACAGCCGCGAGGAGGAGATGCAGATATCGTCACCCCGCGCGGCCGAAAAGGTCGTCATCAAGGACGGCGTCATGAGCGACGGCCGCATCGTCGCGCGCAAGGTCACTGGCTATACCGATGCCGGCGCCTATTCGCGCCACTCGCCCTATGGCGCGCAGAAGGGTGCGGGGCACTATCCCGGCCCCTACACCATCCCCAACGTCTGGATCGACACCTACTGCGTCTACACCAACCGCACGCCCTCCTCCGCCATGCGCGGCTTCGGCGTCACCATCGGCGACTTCGCGCTGGAGGTGCAGATGGACAAGCTGGCGCGGCTGATCGGCATGGACCCGCTCGAATTCCGCTTCATCAACGCCTATCGCGACGGCGACATGAAGGCGCATCGCCAGCCGACCGAGGGTGCGGCGCTGATCGAATGCATGCAGGAAGCCTCGCGCGCCGCCAACTGGCCGGTGGCGGAAAAATTCATGGCGATGTCCTCCTACGTGAAGGGAGCTTGAGATGGCGATCCGGCGTGGACGCGGCGTCGCCGCCATCAACTACCCCACAGGCATGAACCTCGGCGGCGACCCGACGCAGGCGCTGGTGCATTCGACGCCGACCGGCAATTTCATGGTGACGCTGTCATCGGTCGATCTCGGCCAGGGCATGAAGCAGATCATGGCGCAAATCTGCGCCGAGACGATCGGCGTGCCGACCGACCGCGTCGTCGTCGACACTGCCGACACCGACACGGGCCCGCACTGCATGGGCACCTTCGCCTCGCGCGGCACGCACCGCGCCGGCAACGCCGTCATCCAGGCGGCCAGGGAAGCCCGCCAGGTGATGCTGGAAGTGGCCGCCGAGGAGCTGGAGGTGAATGCCTCCGACCTCGAAACCGACGGCCAGGGCAACATCCTGGTCAAGGGCGCGCCGCAGAAATCGATCTCGATCTTCGATGTCGCGCTGTCGGCACATTTCAAGCGCGGCCGCTCGATTTCCGGCCGCGGCATGTTCCTGATCCCGCGCTCCTATCCGGAGAAGGAAACCGGTGCGATGAAGCCATCGACCTGCTACGCGCATGCCTGCACCGTGGCCGAGGTCGAGGTCGACGACGAGACCGGCGAAGTCACAGTACTGACGGTCAAGAACGTCTTCGAGATCGGCCGTGCGCTGAACCCGAAAATGGTTGAGCAGCAGCTGGTTGGTGGCTCCTGGATGGGCATCAGCCACGCACTCTACGAGACGACCGAGCCCTACTATCCCAACCGGGACCATGGCGGCACCGACTTCAACCAGTATCTCATGCCCGGCCCCGGCGACCTCGCCGAGACCGAAATCATCGTGCTGGAGCGTCCCTCCGCCGACGGCCCCTATGGCGCCAAAGGACCGGGCGAAATGTGCGCCAACCCGCAAATCCCCGCCGTCGCCAATGCCGTCTTCGACGCCATCGGCGTGCGCATCGACACGCTGCCGATCACGCCCGAACGGATCTTGCGCGCGCTGAAGGCGCAAGCGGCGAACTGAGGGCTGCAATGACTTTGACAAGCGCCGAGACTGTCGCGACCTCGCCGGAGGCGGTGGCGCAGCACCTTGCCGCCTCACGCTATCTGGCGGATGAAAGCCTTTCGACCGCCATCTTCCTGGCAATCCGGCTGGGCAAGCCGCTGCTGCTCGAAGGCGCACCGGGCGTCGGCAAGACGGAAGCGGCCAAGGCGATCGCCGAGCTGCTCGGCCGCGATCTGGTGCGGTTGCAATGCTATGAAGGCATCGACGCCGCGCACGCGCTCTACGAATGGAACTACCAGCGGCAACTACTCGCCATCCGCCATGCCGGCGAGCATGAAATCGACATCTATGACGACCGTTTCCTGATCGCCCGGCCGCTGTTGCAGGTGCTGAAGGCACCCGAGCAGCGCGTGCTGCTGGTCGACGAGATCGATCGCTCGGACCACGAATTCGAAGCGCTGCTCTTGGAATTCCTCTCCGACTTCCAGATCAGCATTCCCGAGCGCGGCACCATCCGCGCCACGGCACAGCCGATCGTCATCCTGACCTCGAACCGCACCCGCGAGTTGGCCGAAGCGCTGCGCCGCCGCTGCGTCTATCACTGGATCGGCTATCCCGACGCGGAGCGCGAGGCCGCCATCATCATGCTGCGCGCCGGCAATGTGGCCGAGGCTACGGCGCGCGCCGTGGCGGCAGCCGTGCAGTCCATCCGCGCTCGCCCGCTGGCCAAGCCGCCCGGTATCGCCGAGGCAGTCGAATGGGCCAATGCCGCGACCATTCTGGAAAAAGGCGGCAGCCCATGGCCGGAAGCCTTCCGCCGCGCCATCGGCGTGCTGATCAAGGACGAGGAAGACCTCTTTTACATCGCGCCGGAGCTTGGCCGGATCGTCGAGGAGGCGCTGGCGTGAGCGCGTTGCCTCGCGCGGCCACGCCCTTGCTCGGCTTCGGCCGGCTGCTGCGCCGCTACGGCTTTGCCATAGCATCCGAGCAGGTCTCCGGCTTCATGCAGGCGGTGACATTGCTCGGGCCGCGCTCGATGGCCGACATCCGCCAGGCGGCGCTTGCGACGCTGGCGCCGCCGCCCGACCGCCGCGACGAATTCGAGGCGCATTTCCAGAACCATTTTTATGGCAACACATCCGCCGTGGTCGAAGGCGACGCCGACGAGGAAACCCGCATCAAGGATGATGGCGGCGCGAGCCAGGAACAGATCGAGGTGATAAGCCAGCAAGAAGGCGGCGAACTCTCTTCCGGCGCCGAACAGTTGAGCACCCGCGACTTCCAGCGCGACGATGACGGCCTTGCCGCCTTCCGCCGCAAGCTGGCATCCGCCCTGCCCGCCCGCCGCTCCTTCCGCACCGTGCGCACACATTCGCGCGGCAAGCTCGACCTGCGCCGCTCACTGCGCGAAATCGTCAGCGCCGATGGCGATGTGCCCTCGCCGCTGCTGCGCCGCCGCCAGACCGTGCCACGCAAGCTGCTGATCCTGATCGACGTCTCCGGCTCGATGAAGCTGCACACCGCGGACTATCTCAAGCTGGCGCATGCCGCCGTGCAAGGCGCGGACCGCGCCGAGATCTTCACCTTCGGTACGCGGCTGACCCGCATCACATCGGCGCTGCGCATCCGCGATCGCGACCAGGCGTTGGCGCGTGCCGCGGCCCAGGTCGACGACTGGGACGGCGGCACCCGTATGGGGCCGACGCTGCTCGCTTTCCTGTCGGTGCCGCGCTTCTCCGCCTTCGCGCGCGGTGCCGCCGTCGTCATCCTGTCCGACGCGCTGGAGCGCGGCGACCATGCCGAGTTGGAAACAGCCATGCGTCGGCTGAGCGCCCGCGCCTTCCGGCTGTCGCTGGCGACGCCGCTGGCCGGCGATCCGCGCTTCCGGCCGGCAACGGCGGCACTTCGTGCCATCCTGCCTGACCTCGACGATCTCGTCGACGGCTCATCGCTTGCCGGCCTAACCGATTTCATCCTGTCGCTCGCCCGCCCAGCCCCAACGGCGGCGACAATCTGGAAAGGGGTCTCGTGATGCAAAAAACAATCGACGCGCATTTCCACATCTGGCGCCAAAAGGATCAGCCCTGGCTGGTCGGCCCGATGGTGCCGCGCATTTTCGGCCCCTACGAGCCGATCCGCCGCGACTACCCGATCGAGGAGTTTCTGGCCGATCAAAAAGGCGCAGGCGTCGAGAAGGCCGTCTATGTCCAGACCAACTGGGCCAAGGAGGATTTCGAGAAGGAAGTCGCCTTCCTGCAGAAGACCGCTGACGAGACCGGCTGGCCGCATGCCATCGTCGGCTACACCGACATGACCGTCGACGATATCAGGCCCCAGGTCGATCGCTTGAAAAAATATCCGCTGCTGCGCGGCGTGCGCATGCAGCTGCACTGGCACGAGACGCCGGCCTTCCGCTTCGCCGCCTCGGCCGACCAGGTCATCGATCCCAAGGTACGCGCCAATGTGGCGCGGCTCAAGGACTATGGCCTGGCCTTCGATCTGCAGCTCTTCCCTGCCCAGATGAAGGACGGCCTGACGCTGGTCGGTGAAAACCCGGAGACCAACTTCATCCTCACCCACGCCGGCATGCTGACCGGCATCGAGCCGGAGACCACCGAAGCCTGGAAGGAGGGCCTGCGCACGCTGTCGGCAGCGCCCAATTTCTACGCCAAGCTGTCCGGCCTCGGCACCTTCGTCCATCGCAACGACCCGGCGCTGATCGCCTATATCGTCGACAACGCGATCGACATCCTGGGCGCTGACCATCTGATGTTCGGCTCGAACTTCCCGATCGAGAAATTGTGGACCAGCCACGCCGAGCTGATCAGGGCGCACCGCGATGCAGTGGCCAAGCACGGCACGGCGGCGGAGGCGGATATCTTCTGGAACACGGCGGAGAAGGTTTACCGGCCGGTGTGAGGGCTAAAACCTGTCACTTGACCTCGAATTGCGGATCGACCGGGATCTGCATCGCGGTCACCAGATGATTGGTCTGGCCGGCGAGCCCGATGATCGACACCAGCTCGCCATGCTGCGCATCGGTCATGCCTTTCGCCCGCGCTGCCGCCGTGTGCGAGTGGACGCAGTAGGAGCAACCATTGGCGGTCGACACCGCGATGTAGATCATCTCCTTGGTCAGCGGATCGATGGCGCTGTCAGCGACCATCACCACCTTCAGCTGTTCCCAGATCCGTTTCAGCGCCGGCGGATCATTGGCCAGCCCGCGCCAGAAATTGTTGACGAAATCGGATTTGCGCGTCGCACGGATGTCGTCGAAGACGGCCTTCACGGCCGGGATCTTTTCCACCTCGGCATCGCTGAGAAGTCTTGTGGTGGCCATAACGTTTTCCTTCGTTGGATCGTTGCGTGAATTGAATCAGGTCTTGAGCAATTGCGGCCAATCCACTCGTCCGATTCACTTTTCCAGCGCCGGCGTCGAGATTCGGGTCAGGCCGAGTCGAAAATGGTGGGTTCCGAGAACCGGAGCGGAGCGTACTTTTCGTACGTGAGCACCGGAAGCGCAGGAAACCGCCATTTGCAGGCCGGCCTCACCCGAATCTAGTGCACCGCCGCGTACATGATCTTCTCCTCTGTGGCCTCCGCCGGCGAAAACTCCTCCACAATACGCCCTTGCCTACAGACAAGAATCCGGTCGGACAGGTTCATGATCTCCGGCAGGTAGGACGAGATGACGACGACGGCGAGGCCCTCATCGGCCAGCCGGTTGATGATTTGATGGATCTCGGCGATCGCGCCGACATCGACGCCGCGCGTCGGTTCGTCGAAGATGACGATGCGCGGCTTCTGCACCAGTCCCTTGCCGATCACCACCTTTTGCTGGTTGCCGCCGGACAGTTCGACCACGCGCGCATTGTCGTTGATCGCCTTGATGTTCAGTGTCTTCGTCCATTCGGCCGACAGCACGCGCATTTCCTGCGCATTGATCACCCAGGCCTTTTCGCGGCCTGCCGCCAGCAGTCCGCCGAACAGGTTCTCGGCAATGCCCATCGTCTCGAAAATGCCCTCGCTCTTGCGGTCCTCGGTGACGTAGACGATGCCGTCGGCCACCGCTTCGCTCGGCACGAGATAGCGCACTGGTCTGTCATCCAGTTCGATGGCGCCACCGCGCAGAAAATCGCGTTTGTAGATGCCGGAAACGATCTTGAAGGTCTCGGTGCGGCCGGAGCCGATCAGCCCGAACACGCCGGTGATCTGGCCCTCGAAGATCGAGAAGGACGTGTTGCGTACGACATTGCTCATCGAGATGTCCTGCACCGACAACACCTTCCGGCCCGCCTTGCGCAGCTTGGCCTCGTCGCGCTGCCGGTAGATCTGCCCTGACAATGTGCGCCCGACCATTGCGGAAACGATCCGGTCGCGGTCGAAGGCAGATGTATCGTCGGTGATGACAAGCTCGCCATCGCGCAAAATGGTGATGCGGTCGGCGATATCGAGCGCTTCTTCCAGCGCGTGGCTGATGAAAACGATTGAAACGCCGCTCGCCTTCAGCCGGCGGATCAGCGCGAAGAAATGGCGCTTCTCCTCCGGCGTCAGCGTCGCCGTCGGCTCGTCGAAGATGATGATATCGGCATTGTGGTGCACCGCGCGCGCGATCTCGACCATCTGCCGCTTGGCCGCGCCCAGCGTCGCCACCATGGCGTTGGGGTCGACGGGAAAATTCAGCGACTGCAGGAATTGTTGGGCCGAGATGTAGGTGCCGCGCAGCCGGTTGAGGAACTTTTCGGTGCCAAGATAGAGGTTCTGCGCCACCGTCATCGACGGCACCAGGCTGGTCTCCTGGAACACCATGGC
>NZ_RZQG01001799.1:0-450 GCF_003998635.1 Mesorhizobium sp. M7D.F.Ca.US.004.03.1.1 | reverse complement strand
GGCGGCGGGCGCGCAAGTGGCGTCAGCGCAGCACTCATCGGCGAGATAGCCGATCAGCGCATTCATGCCGGGATAGTTGGCGCGGCAGATCAGCGTCGTCGCCTGCCGCTCCTGCGTCACCAGGCCGGTGTCGACCAGCCGCTTGAGGTGATGCGACAGCGTCGAGGACGGAATGTCGAGCTTGCCCTGGACACTGCCGACAGCAAGCCCGTCATCGCCGGCGCGCACCAGGATGCGATAGAGCTGAAGCCGCGTCGGGTTGCCCAGCGCTTCGAGTTGGGCGGCTGCTTTTTCGAGTTTCATGGAAGTAGGCTATGCGACACTTTTCGCGCCGTCAACTCAATTTCGAAAAATATGGAAATAGCGTTAGCCGGCACGCTTGCCCGAGGCGTAAGTGACCACCTCGCCATCCTCCTTGGTGAACGCGCCGATCTCCGGGTTGGGCAGGAT
>NZ_RZQG01001798.1:0-451 GCF_003998635.1 Mesorhizobium sp. M7D.F.Ca.US.004.03.1.1 | reverse complement strand
GCCATTGCCGGAATGATCGAGCGTGACCGCCACCGGAACGGCGCCCGATATCCCTGCTGCGGCATCGAAATTCGGCCAGGCCGGCGACAGATAGATGACCTCGTCGCCGGCACCGGCGAGCGCGTCGAGCGCCAGCTGGATGGCATGCATGCCGGACCCGGTGACGATGAATTGCTCCTCAGGGAAGGTCTTACCGAAATGCCTGGCATAGTAGCGGGAAAGCGCCTGCCTGAGATCTGGGATGCCCTTTTGCCAGGTGTAGAACGTCTCGCCGCCGGCCAGCGCCTTCGACGCGGCATCGGTGATGAACGAAGGCGTCGGCAAGTCGCCCTCGCCGGCCCAGAGCGGGATCATGCCTTCGCGCAGGCGGCCGTAATTGACGACGGCGACAATGCCGCTTTCGGGTGCGGCGCGGGCCTCCGTGCGCAAGCTGTCGATCAAAGTCATGGGC
>NZ_RZQG01001797.1:0-451 GCF_003998635.1 Mesorhizobium sp. M7D.F.Ca.US.004.03.1.1 | reverse complement strand
GACAGGGCAATTTCGGCTCCATCGACGGCGATCCGCCGGCAGCGATGCGCTACACGGAAGCGCGGCTGACCAAGGTCGCGCACGAGCTTCTGGAGGATATCGACAAGGATACCGTCGATTTCCAGGACACTTACGATGCCTCGGGCAGCGAACCGAAGGTTCTGCCGGCACGTTTTCCCAATCTTCTGGTCAACGGCTCGGGCGGCATCGCCGTCGGCATGGCGACCAACATCCCGCCGCACAATCTCGGCGAAATCTGCAACGGCGCGATCGCCATCATCGACAATCCGGCGATCGACCTGCCGGCGCTGATGGAGATCATTCCGGGCCCGGATTTCCCGACCGGCGCCATCGTGCTTGGCCGCTCCGGCATCTACAGCGCCTATTCGACCGGCCGCGGCTCCATCGTCATGCGCGGCAAGGTCAACATCGAACAGCGCGGCAATGACCG
>NZ_RZQG01001796.1:0-452 GCF_003998635.1 Mesorhizobium sp. M7D.F.Ca.US.004.03.1.1 | reverse complement strand
AGACCGAACCCTTCTTCATCGATTTGAAGGCGCCTTCCGGACCCGTCGTCACCGAACGCAAATCGTCGTCATTGCCGACGCAGGAGAAGACAAAGTCCTTGCCCTCGACGGCCTGCGCCGGCGTCACCGCCAGGCTGCCGCCATATTGGCCAACCCATTGCTCGGCCTTGGCCTTGGTGCGGTTGTAGACGGTGACGTCGTGGCCACCCTTGTTCCTCAAGTGCCCGGCCATCGGATAGCCCATCACCCCAAGACCGAGAAATGCAACAGATGCCATGAACTTGCCCTTCAGAATGGAAACGAAATTTGCTGCGAAAGCTCCAGAGCAATTCCAGGAAAAGTGTGAAGCGGTTTTCCCGGGAAAAGCGCGTAACGCTTTCCCTAGAGGAATTGCGTCAAAACAAGAAGATAGAGCGGTCGGCGTTTCTATGAAACGACGAACCGTTCTAGGC
>NZ_RZQG01001795.1:0-453 GCF_003998635.1 Mesorhizobium sp. M7D.F.Ca.US.004.03.1.1 | reverse complement strand
GCCAGGCTCATTGGGCTGCAGCCGATCTCGCCGAACCCAATGTTGCCGGGAAGCTGTTTCAGCAGGCGAACGAGCTGCTGGGCGGCGTTGATATCCTTGTCAACAACACCAGCGGACCATCCCCGACGCCGCCGAGTCAGATTTCCACGCCCACCTGGCAGTCCGAGTTCGAGAAGATGGTTCTGCCGGTCTTCGAACTGACGCGGCTTGCGGTGGCTCCCATGAGGGAGCGCGGCTGGGGCAGGATCATCACCATCACCTCCAGCGGCGTGGTCCAGCCAATTCCCAATCTAGGTATTTCCAATGCATTGCGATCGTCCTTGACGGCATGGCTGAAGACCTTGGCATCAGAGGTTGCCCGCGAAGGGGTCACCGTCAATGTGGTGGCCCCCGGTCGCATCGAGACGGACCGAACGCGGCAGATCGATGCGGCCGCCGCACAAAGATTGGGAC
>NZ_RZQG01001794.1:0-454 GCF_003998635.1 Mesorhizobium sp. M7D.F.Ca.US.004.03.1.1 | reverse complement strand
GCCAGGTGGTGATCGCGAGATGGTCGACATCCTGGCGCTTGTCCTGCAGCACGACGAACAGGCCGTGCTCTCGGCCGTCGAGATGGCATTGCAGGGCGGCGTTCCGACCAAGACCCATGTGCTGAATCTGCTGCATCGCCTGGTCGACGGCAAATCCTCCACGCCACCGATTATCGATGCGCCCCAGGCCTTGACCCTCACCAACGAACCCAAGGCCAATGTCGAACGCTACGATGCCCTGAGAAAGAATGCGGAGGTGCGCCATGCGTCATAATCCTGCCAGCGGCGCAATCGTCATCATGCTGCGAAGCCTGAAGATGCACGGCATGGCACAGGCAGTCGGCGAACTCACCGAACAGGGATCGCCAGCGTTTGAAGCCGCCATTCCGATCCTGTCGCAACTCCTCAAGGCCGAGACGGCAGAACGCGAGGTCCGATCGACAGCCTATCAGCT
>NZ_RZQG01001793.1:0-454 GCF_003998635.1 Mesorhizobium sp. M7D.F.Ca.US.004.03.1.1 | reverse complement strand
TTCCCAGCTCAAGCCGGCGATTCCGTCATCGCTTACGCGCTGCCAAACAAGGAGAGGGTCATGACGGAGATCTGGGGAGGCGCCACCCAGGTTTCAGGTTGCCGCTGGTTTTGAAATTTCGTGCTGTCTGCATGCTGAGATCGCGGCCAGGAACGGGTACGTGCCCTAGCTTAACGAAATCAGATATCCTGGTTGCTGGCTATGGTACAGTTCAAGTCATAGAGCAAACCGTCCTTCAATCCATATATCCAACCATGGATCGATACGTTCTTGTTTGACCTCCATGCCGCATGCAGGATCGGCGTGCGCGCCAGACGTTTCACTTGGGAAGCGACTGAGCGCTCGCAGAGCCGGTCAAGATCCGTATCGCTCCAAGTACCACACTCCCGGCATTCGAATTCGGCCTCGGCAACATCTCTGATTGGCTGCAGCCAATGATCGATAAGGCCCAGAC
>NZ_RZQG01001792.1:0-455 GCF_003998635.1 Mesorhizobium sp. M7D.F.Ca.US.004.03.1.1 | reverse complement strand
GATCTGGCGCACCAGCGAGGTGTCGCCCTTCAGCCCTTGGCCGTTGCCGCTGTCACGCGCCAGCATCAGGAAGGTCTTGTCGGAGAGCGCTACGATCTCGCTCTGCGCGGCGATCTTGGTCTTGCCCTTGGCATCCTTGAACACCGGCAGCGGCACGACATACTCATGCGCCAGCTTGAGGTGGGCGGGGTCGGAGGCGTCATAGACCAGCGCACGCGTGTTCTGGCGCGTCGCGGGCGAATCGCCGCCATCCTGGCGGGGCGCCGATTGCAGCACCGCGATCAGCGACTTGCCATCCGGCGTCATCGCCATGCCTTCAAGACCCTGGTTGTTCTGGCGGCCGGTATCGGGATCCTTCGGATCGGGCTCGGCGGCACCCGGACCCGGATTGTCCGAGGCGAAGTTCGGCGCGCCGTGGCGCATCGGCACCAGCGCCGCCGGTGGCTGCGTCGCCG
>NZ_RZQG01001791.1:0-456 GCF_003998635.1 Mesorhizobium sp. M7D.F.Ca.US.004.03.1.1 | reverse complement strand
GTCCAGAGCCTGATTGACGCGGGCCATCTGACGCCGCATTTCCAAGGGGGTTTGCGCCATGTTCAAATCTCCTATCAGTGCATTTAATTCTCTCATACCGGGATGAGACAGGAAAGACTTCTGACCCGTTTGATCAGCTCCGCGACCCGCGGCAGGACCTGGCTGCCCCTCCCCTGCTCGATCGCGACGGAACCGCAGAAAATTGTTGCCGATCGACTCCGCTGCCGTGAGAGCCTGACCGACCACGCCCGCGGTCCGCATCGTCGTCACAGTCTTTTGCCATGCGGCAGCGATTGCATCGCCGTTCACCACAAGGGACTGTCCATCCAAACGGCGTTGCCGCTTCGCCTCCACCCGCTCGATCGTCCTTGCGCTGACCTGGTAGCGCGGATCGCTCTGGGCGCGGCTGTAGGCTCCGGCATGCTCCTTCGTGAAGGGCCGCGTCATCGCATGATC
>NZ_RZQG01001790.1:0-457 GCF_003998635.1 Mesorhizobium sp. M7D.F.Ca.US.004.03.1.1 | reverse complement strand
CACCAAGCAGCTTCGGCAGGCCGGTTTCCAGGGCGGCATTGTGCTGGGCGACGGCAACAATTCGCCGGAATATCTGGAAATCGCCGGTTCGGCCGGTGAGGGCGTGTACCTGTTGTCCCCGCCCACCGTCGACCTCCTGTCCGGCGCGGCCGACTTCAAGGCCAAGTACAAGGAAACCTATGGCCGCGATGCCGGCGCCTATGCGGCGCTCTCCCACGATGTGGGCGACTTGATCGCCGATGCGATCACGCGGGCCAAGTCGGTGGATCAAAAGGCGATCATCGAAGCGCTCAAGGCAAGCGACTTCAAGGGCCTTGCCGGTGAAATCAAGTTTACCGACAAGAACACGCTCCAGACGTCAAATTTCCGCCCGGTGATCGCCAAGGGCGGCAAGTGGGTGGCTGTCGAATAAAGGCGAACCAGATTGACGCCGAGGCAGGCCTTGTGGCGGCCTAGG
>NZ_RZQG01000178.1:0-8381 GCF_003998635.1 Mesorhizobium sp. M7D.F.Ca.US.004.03.1.1 | reverse complement strand
ATCTCGCCTTCGATGTCGCGCACCGTCTTTTCCAGGTCGACCGGTTCGACGGCGTCCTGGTTGACCTCTTCGCGCACCAGGCGGATGGCGCTGTCGGCGATGCGGTCGAGCTCGTCGAGGTCGTGAAGCCATTTGTCGCGCTCGTCGTCGAGGAACTCGGCGCGCAGCCGCATGCGCGTCATCGGCGTGCGCAGATCATGGCCGGCGGCGGCGACCAGCCGCATGCGGCTTTCCATGGCGGTTCTCAGCCGCGACGAGAGCTGGTTCAGCGCATGCGCGGTGGCCTTGACCTCGGCCGAACCCACTTCCGGCACCGCCGCCAGCACGCCATCCGATCCGATCTTGGAGACGGCGGTCTCCAGCATCTCCAGCGGCCGGATCAGCACCGAGGTGAAATAGACCGACACCGCCGTGGCGCCGGCGACGATCAGCGAGATCCAGCCGGCCAGAATCAGCCATTCGCGCCGTGGCGGATCGATGTGGGGAACCTCCACGATCGCCCAGCGATTGTCGGGCAGGCGCACCGATGCAAGCTGGCCGGGTTCATCCGGCTTGTCGCTGACGACAGCCAGGACGTCGAAACCCCGGCGGCGCAAGACGTCGTTGAGCATCGCGGTTTCCGGACGAGCCACCTTGCCCCCGGCCGGGTGGTCGGTGAGCTGCACTTGCAGGACGTCCGGGATCGGGCTGGGCAGCAGCCGCATCACCAGCTCCATCTGCTGGGCGACCCAGGGCACGGTCAGTTCCGGCGGCGGCCCACCGCCGCGCACGCTGATGACGGCGGCCGTCGCCAGGCCGACGACGCCGACGATCGAGGCGACCAGCAGCAGGATGAGGCGGCGGCGCAGCGAGTTCACGCGTAGCTCTCCACCGTGTCGACGCGCGCGGTGAGCTGGTAGCCGCCATTGCGCACCGTCTTGAACAGCGGCCCGTCGCCGGTATCGGTGAATTTGCGGCGCAGCCGGCTCACCAGCACATCGACCGAGCGTTCGAGCGGGTCGCGCTCGCGGCCTTGCGTCAGGTCGAGAAGCTGGTCGCGCGACAGAAGCCTGCCGGGGCGGTCGAGAAACACCTGCAAAAGGTCGAATTCAGCGCCGGTGAGGTCGACGGCGACGCCCTGCGCGTCCGTCACCTTGCGGGTGTCCGGTTCCAGCCTGTAGCTGGCGAAGCGATAGATACGGGCGCGCGGCGGTGCCGGCGCCTCCTCGGGCGTCGAGCGCCTGAGCACGGCGCGGATGCGGGCAATGAGCTCGCGCGGGTTGAACGGCTTGCCGAGATAGTCGTCGGCACCGAGCTCCAGGCCGATGATGCGGTCGACATCTTCCTTCAGCGCCGTCAGCAGGATGACCGGGATGTGCGGCTTGCGGTCACGCAAGCCCCGGCAGATATCGAGGCCGGATCCGTCCGGCAGCATGACGTCGAGCACGATCAGGTCGAACTGACCCACGCCCAGCCGCTGCTCGCATTCGCGCCGGTCCGCCGCCGCCGTGACGCGAAAGCCCTGGCTGTCGAGATAGCGCTGGAGAAGCGTCCTGATCTCGCGGTCGTCGTCGACGACGAGGATATGGGGTTGTGACTGCATCAATCGTGCCCTTGCCTTGGCCGCGATTATAGGGAGAGCCGCGCCCATGCGGCATGGAAAATTGCAACTGAATGTTTCCGGTGGCCTGAGGGAAACATTCGGAAACAAATTGCCCTTTTGCGGAAACCTTCGGCAACACGCCGACGCGAAGCGGACAAACAGGCTTCCTATCCTCATGGTTGTCCGATGCATGAGAGAAAGGAACACCGTCATGCGAAGCAGACTTCTTGCGCTCGGCCTGTTTTCCGTCGCCGCAATCCACCCCGTGCTGGCGGCACAGCCCGATCCGGGCCCCGGCGAGCCCCCGGTCATGGCAATGCAGGATGGACCCGGTCCGCATGGATCGATGCGGCATGGTCCTCAGGGTTTTGGCCCGCAAGCTTTTGGGCCTGAAGGCTTTGGTCCCCGCCGTATGGGGCCGCCGCCGGAATTCATGCTCGCCGCCCGGCTGGCCGCGCTCGAGACCCGTGTCGGCATCCGCAGCGAACAGCTCGATGCCTGGCGCGACTACACCAGCGCGCTGCAGGCCGTGCTGACACCGCCACGGCCCGATCGCGGCCCTGGTGGTACGGGCGGTCCTGGCGGTCCTGAAGCGAAAGACCCTGATGCAGCAGGCCCGGGCGGCAAGTCCGATCCCTTCGCCTTCCAGGAAAAGCTGGCCGACGACGTCACGGCCCGCGCGGTTTCGGCCGGCAAACTGAAAGACGCGATCGCGGCACTGCGTGCCAAGCTGACGCCCGAACAGCTCGAAATCCTTGCTTCGGCGGAACGTCCCCACGGACCACCCCCCGGTCCCTGGGGCGGTCCGCCGGATGATGCAGCCGGCCCCAGAGGCCTGCCCAACGATGGCAGCCCGCCGCCGCCCCAGCCCGGGAACGGCTGATAACTCTGACCGGCTGCGCCGGCCGGCCCGGTACCCAACCCGTTCTCGGGCCGGCCGGTTTCTTCTGGGATGGCGGGCCGCCATCCCAGTTCAAATCATGCCCAATTCAAATCACCAATGGAAAGCACGACAATGTGGGAAGCCATGATGCTGCTGCGGCTGCTCGCGTCCGCCAGCCCGAGATTGTCGCTCGGCCATGCCAGACGCGGTCTTCCGCTGTCCAGACGCGGTCTTCCGCTGTCCAGACGCGGTCTTCCGCTGTCCGGACGCGGCCTACCGCTGTCCGGTCGCGGCTTGCCGCTGGCTCTGCCGGCCGACACGCTGAAGGGCGCGATCCGCCTGAGCTTCGCCGCCTGGCGCCTGTCGCTTCCGTTTGCGGAGCCGCTCAACAACCAAGGACATCATGACCGCAAGATCGCGTAAGGCTCGGGACCGCGCAGGACTCTGGATCGCGCAGGACTCGGGCAAGACGCTTGGCATGTCCTCGTTGATCGGCATAATGATGTTGGTGGGCATCGCGGCCAGCTACTCGACCTTCGAGCAGCTCCGGCCGCCGAGAAGGAGCGCGACATGAGCCGCTTCGAACCATTGCTCGTCGCCGCCCGCGGACCGGCGCGGCCTACCATCAAGATATCGGTCGGCATGCTTCGACCAAGCGGTCGATTGCCCGCGCACGCAACTCCAGCGAAAGATCATTCAGTCCATGTCTATCCAGTCTAGCCCGTCTCCGCAGCCGGCACTCCGTCTGGCGCCCTGGGCCGCGATGTTCGCTGCCACCCTTTTGCTGGCCGCCTGTTCACAGGAGAACGGCGCTCCCGCCGGCATGGGCGCGGCAGGTAAGCCGGAAGTCGGCGTCGTCACCCTGCATCGGCAATCGGTCGCGATCACAGCCGAACTGTCAGGGCGCACGGCGGCCTCGCTGGTTGCCGAGGTGCGCCCGCAGGTGAACGGCATCATCCAGCAGCGCCTGTTCAAGGAGGGCAGCGAGGTGGCGGCGGGACAGCCGCTCTACCTCATCGATCCGGCAAGCTACAAGGCGGCCTATGACAGCGCGGTCGCGGCCCAACAGAAGGCGGAAGCGGCGGTGCCCACGGCGCAGGCCAAGTTCGACCGCTATGCCGGCCTGTTGAAGCAGAACGTTGTTTCCAAACAGGATTATGACGATGCCGCCGCTACGCTCGCACAGGCGCAAGCCGATGTCGCCTCGGCCAAGGCCAGCGCCGAGACGGCACGCATCAGCCTCGACCGCACCTCGATCACCGCGCCGATCGCCGGCCGCATCGACAAGTCCACGCTGACGCCCGGCGCGCTGGTGACCGCCAACCAGGACACGGTGCTGACCACCATCCGCGCGCTCGATCCGATCAATGTCGATGTCACGCAGTCGAGCACCAATCTGCTCAATCTGCGCCAGGCCATCTCGGAAGGGCGGCTGAAGTTCAGCGGCCCCAATGTCAGCGTCAAGCTGAAGCTCGAGAACGGCACCATATACACGCAGACCGGCAAGATGGAATTCGCCGGCGCCAATGTCGACCAGACCACCGGCACCTTCGCGCTCAGGGCCGAATTCCCCAACCCCGACCGCCTGCTTTTGCCCGGCATGTATGTGCGGGCGCTGGTCGAGGAGGGCGTCGCCCAGAACAGCTTCCTGGTGCCGCAGCGCGCCGTCAGCCGCAACACCAAGGGTGAGGCCACCGCCATGGTCATCAATGCGCAGGGCAAGGTCGAGACGCGCGTGCTCGCGGTGCGCAACAGCGTCGGCAACAACTGGCTGGTGGATTCCGGTGTCGGCGACGACGACCGTGTTATCGTCGAAGGCATGCAACTGGTGCGCCCCGGCGGTGATGCGACGGGCGTCGAAGTGACGATCGACGAGACGACCGGCGAGGTCAAGGACCGCGGGCAGGGCACTTCGGCCGCACCAGCCGCGTCCAATGCGGCCAAACCGGCGCCTGCCGCCGCGACCGGGAACTAAGGCGATGTCCGTATTCTTCATAAACCGGCCGATCTTCGCCTGGGTGATCGCCATCGTGATCATGCTGGGCGGCCTCCTGGCGCTCACCTCGCTGCCGATCTCGCAATATCCGCAGATCGCGCCGACCACGGTCAATATCAGCGCCACCTATCCGGGCGCCGATGCGCAGACGGTGGAGAATTCGGTGACCAAGGTCATCGAGCAAGGCATGACCGGCATCGACAATCTCGACTACATGACGGCGACGTCGACCTCGACCGGTTCGGCCTCGATCACGCTGACCTTCACCACATCAGCCGATCCCGATACCGCCCAGGTGCAGACGCAAAACAAGCTGCAACTGGTGCAGTCGCAGCTGCCGCAGGTGGTGCAGAGCAACGGCATCACCGTCTCCAAATCCTCGACCGGCTTCCTGATGGTCATCGGCTTCGTCTCGACCGACGGCAAGATGAACTCGACCGATCTCGCCGACTATGTCGACGCCACCGTCAACGACACGCTGAAGCGCGTCGAAGGCGTGGGCTCGACGCAGCTGTTCGGCTCCGGCTATGCCATGCGCATCTGGCTCGACCCCGACAAGCTCGCCAAATATGCCCTGATGCCGAGCGACGTGGCCTCGGCGATCGAGGCGCAGAACACGCAGGTTTCGGCCGGCCAGCTCGGCGGCCTGCCGGCGCGCAAGGGCCAGCAGCTCAATGCAACGGTGACTGCCAAGAGCCGGCTGCAGACCGCCGAACAGTTCCGCAACATCATCCTGAAGAGCCAGACGGACGGCTCGCTGGTGCGCCTCAACGACGTCGCCACCGTCGAACTCGGCGCCGAAAGCTATACGACGCAGGCCAATTACAACGGCAAGCCGGCGGCCGGCGTCGCCGTCAACCTGGCGACCGGCGCCAATGCCATCAACACCGCCGAGGCGGTGCGTTCGACGATCGCCCGGCTGAGCTCGACCTTCCCGCAAGGGGTCGAGGTCGTCTATCCCTACGACACCTCGCCCTTCGTGCGGCTGTCGATCGAGGAGGTGGTCAAGACGCTGGCTGAGGCGATCGTGCTGGTGTTCCTGGTGATGTTCATCTTCCTGCAGAACCTACGCGCCACCATCATCCCGACGATCGCGGTGCCGGTGGTGCTGCTCGGCACGTTCGGCGTGCTGTCGCTGTTCGGCTATTCCGTCAACACGCTGACCATGTTTGCCATGGTGCTCGCCATCGGCCTTTTGGTCGATGACGCCATCGTCGTCGTCGAGAATGTCGAACGCGTGATGCAGGAGGAGGGCCTGTCGCCAAAGGAGGCGACGCGCAAGTCGATGCACGAAATCACCGGCGCGCTGATCGGCATCGCCACCGTGCTTTCGGCCGTGTTCGTGCCGATGGCTTTCTTCGGCGGCTCGACCGGCATCATCTACCGGCAATTCTCGGTGACCATCGTCTCGGCGATGGTGCTGTCCGTGCTGGTCGCACTTGTGCTGACGCCGGCACTGTGCGCCACCATCCTGCGGCCGCCCAAGGACCATGCGACGCAGACCGGCCCGTTCGGCTGGTTCAACCGTGTCTTCGATCGCGGCACGCTTGCCTATCGCGACGGCTCGCACGGCATCATCAACCGGTCCTGGCGCTTCCTCGTCGTCTTCCTGGCCATCGTCGTTGCCGTGGGCTGGATGTTTGCCCGGCTGCCAAGTTCGTTCCTGCCGGAAGAAGACCAGGGCATCCTGATCACCAGCGTGCAGCTGCCGGTCGGCGCGACGCAGGACCGCACCGAGCGCGTGCTGGCGCAAGTCACCGACCACTATCTCGGCCAAGAGAAGGACGCCGTCGACGGGGTGTTCACCGCCTCCGGCTTCGGCTTCGGCGGCGCCGGGCAGAATGTCGGCATCGCTTTCGTGCGGCTGAAGGATTTCGGCCTGCGCAAATCGCCGGCCATGGCTGCGCAGGCGATCGCCGGCCGCGCCATGGGCGCCTTCTCCAAGATCAGGGACGCGCAGGTCTTCGCGCTTGCGCCTCCCGCCATCCAGGGGTTCGGCAACACCAACGGCTTCGACTTCTACCTGCAGGACGTCAACGGCGCCGGCCATGACGCGCTGATCCAGACGCGTAACCAGCTTCTGGCCCTGGCCGGGCAGAGCAAGGTGCTCGCCAACACCCGCCCCAACGGGCAGGAAGACCAGCCGCAATTCTCGGTCGATATCGACCAGGAAAAGGCAAGCGCGCTCGGCGTCAGCCTGGCCGACATCAACAACACGCTGTCGACCGCCTGGGGCAGCGACTATGTCAATGATTTCATCGATCGCGGACGGGTGAAGCCGGTCTATCTGCAGTCGGACCCGAACTTCCGCATGCAGCCGGAAGATCTGGACAAATGGCAAGTCCGCAATGCCAGCGGCGCCATGGTGCCGTTCTCGGCCTTTGCCTCCAGCCACTGGACATTCGGTTCGCCCAGGCTCGAACGCTACAATGGGTCGGCGGCGGTCGAGATCCAGGGCGCGGCGGCCACGGGCGTCAGCTCGGGCGCCGCCATGGACGAGATCGACAAGCTTGTGGCGCAGCTGCCCGCCGGTTACTCCCACGAATGGACCGGCCTGTCGCACCAGGAGAAGCTTTCCGGCAATCAGGCGCTGTCGCTCTATGCGATCTCGGCACTTGTCGTGTTCTTGTGCCTGGCCGCGCTCTATGAGAGCTGGTCGATCCCGTTCGCGGTCATGCTCTCGGTGCCGATCGGCATCTTCGGCGCGCTGCTGGCGGCGAGCCTGTTCGGCCAGTCCAACGACGTCTATTTCAAGGTCGGCCTGCTGACCACGATCGGTCTCGCCGCCAAGAACGCCATCCTCATCGTCGAGTTCGCCATCGAGCGGCAGACTGCCGGCATGGGGCTCGTCGAGGCGGCGCTGGAGGCCGCGCGACAGCGGCTGCGACCGATCCTGATGACGTCGCTGGCCTTCATCCTCGGTGTGTTGCCGCTTGCGATTGCCAGCGGCGCGGGCTCCGGCGCGCAGAACTCCGTCGGCATCGGCGTGATGGGCGGCATGATCGCGGCGACCGTGATCGGCGTGTTCCTGGTGCCGCTGCTGTTCGTCACGGTGCGGCGCATCTTCAAGGGCAGGGCGGCCAAACCAGATACGGGCGAGACGCCGGTGACGGCCAACCAGCAATAAGGAAACTTCACATGACAGGTTTGGAACGTGGCTCGGTGGCCGCGGGGCGGCTCCTTGCGCCTATGCTCACCGCCGTCCTGCTCGCGGGATGCGTCGTCGGTCCGGATTATCAGGCGCCCATGCTGGCGATGCCGGCGAACTGGAGCGGCCAGAAATCGATGAAGCCGGCCCAGCCGGCGCAACTGTCGCAATGGTGGCAGCGGCTGCGCGATCCCGAGCTGAACACGCTGGTCGACGAAGCGGTTGCCGGCAATCTCGACGTCGCCACCGCCAAGGCCAGGATCCGCGAGGCGCGCGCCACCTATCGCCAGAGTGCGGGCACATTGCTGCCCTCGGTGGATGGCTCAGGCTCCGCTACCCGCAACAAGTCCGCCGAGACCACGTCAGGCTCTGACGCCACCTACAACGAGTACCAGGCCGGCTTCGATGCCAGCTGGGAGCTCGACCTGTTCGGCGGCAACCGCAGGGGCGTCGAGGCTGCCCGCTATGGGCTCGACGCCTCGCAGGAGGAGCTGCGCTCGACGCTTCTGACCCTGGTCGGCGATGTCGCATCGACCTATGCCCAGGCGCGCGGCTACCAGGCCCGCATCGCGCTCGCCAGGCGTTCGGCCGTATCGCAACGGCAGACCGCCGAACTCACCCGCACCATGGCGCAGGCGGGCACGGCAACCGCGGCCGACGTCGCCAAGGCGATGGGGCAGGCGGCGAGCACCGAAGCCGCGGTGCCGACGCTGGAGGCAAGCTATGCGGAGGCCGTGCATCGCCTCTCTGTGCTCACCGGCCGCCCGCCGGC
>NZ_RZQG01001789.1:0-458 GCF_003998635.1 Mesorhizobium sp. M7D.F.Ca.US.004.03.1.1 | reverse complement strand
CAGGCAGGTGCGCGCCTTGTCGACATCGAGGATCGGCATGCCGTAGATCGGCGACGACTTGTCGTCGCGGGCCGAAGGGTTGGTGACGTCGTTGGCGCCAATGACATAGGCCACATCGGCCTGCGCGAATTCAGAGTTGATGTCCTCGAGCTCGAACACTTCGTCGTAAGGCACATTGGCTTCGGCGAGCAGCACGTTCATGTGGCCAGGCATGCGGCCGGCCACGGGGTGGATCGCGTATTTGACGTCGACGCCGTTGGCCTTGAGCTTGTCGGCCATTTCGCGCAGCGCATGCTGCGCCTGGGCGACAGCCATGCCGTAGCCCGGCACGATGATGACTTTTTGCGCGTTCATCATCAGATAGGCGGCATCGTCGGCCGAGCCCTGCTTGACCGTGCGCTCGATGCCGTCATCTGCAACTGCCGCTGTCTCACCGCCAAAGCCGCCGAGGATGACCG
>NZ_RZQG01001788.1:0-460 GCF_003998635.1 Mesorhizobium sp. M7D.F.Ca.US.004.03.1.1 | reverse complement strand
CGAGGCCCGCCGCATCGTCAGCGACGGCGCCTCGGCCGGCGGCCATGCCGTCGACCTGCCGCTCGCACCCAACGCCATGCGCGGCACCTGGTCGGTGTCGATCTACACCGATCCCAAGCAGCCGGCGGTGGCGAGCCAGATGTTCCTGGTCGAGGATTTCGTGCCGGATCGCATTGAATTCGACATGAAGGCCGACAAGCAGGAGATCGCCCAGGGCGAAACCGCCGACATCAACATTGACGGCCGCTTCCTCTATGGCGCGCCGGCGGCAGGCCTGGCGCTGGAAGGCGAGTTGACGCTGTCGACGTCGCGCGACTGGGACCGTTTCCAAGGGTTCTCCTTCGGTCTCGCCGACGAACAGGCGGCCGAACCCACGGTCACCCCCCTCGCCGATCTGCCGGTGGTTGGCGATGACGGCAAGGTGACCTTCCCGGTCTCCGTCGACCAACTGCCCTCGACC
>NZ_RZQG01001787.1:0-460 GCF_003998635.1 Mesorhizobium sp. M7D.F.Ca.US.004.03.1.1 | reverse complement strand
GGTTTGTGCCTCGTAGAGGTCGGCAGCCTCATCGCGCATGATTTCGAGCACGTTGCGGCGCTCGATATAGGTGATGCCCTCGGCGGTGAGCCGTTCGAGTTCGACCGACTTCACCTCGGAGCCGTCCTGCTCCTGCTGGCTCGAACGCTGCGCCTCCTCGTTGCGATCGAGGGATCGGGCGACTCGCTCGGCGGCACGGTGGAAGACGTTTGCGAAGGACCAGAGCAGGTCATCGAGATCGGGTTCGAGCCTGGTGTCGCCGAGCATGCCGGCGAAGGTCTCGACGATCCCGGCAAGCCCGGCCCGGATCACCTCGTCGTCGGGAAGTGGCCGAGCATCAGGTTCGTCCTGATGCGGGCGATGGCCGTACATCTGCAGTTCGAGGATGACGCGGTCGGTCGGCGAGGAGGCGTGGTAGGGCTCGTAGACATCGTCGAAAGGAAGCTCGTAGGTCATGGCG
>NZ_RZQG01001786.1:0-460 GCF_003998635.1 Mesorhizobium sp. M7D.F.Ca.US.004.03.1.1 | reverse complement strand
AGGCCGAACGCAACGACCCGTGGCTGGGCATTCCCGGCGGCCTGGAAGCGATCCGGATGTACAGCGCCGGCATCGACCGCAGCGACTGGCACATCAGCCCGGTCTACGGTGATCTGTCGGTGCTGCCGAAAACGCTGCTGTTGACCGGCTCACGCGATCTTCTGACCCCCGACAATCTGATCTTCGCCGAGAAGGCGCGTGCCACCGGCGTCGAGGTCGATGTCGTCCACGAGGAAGGCATGTTCCACGTCTGGCCGTTGATCGACATGCCGGAAGCACGCCGCGCCCGGCAGCACATCGTTGCTTTTCTCAGCGAGAACAGGGCCCCGATCAGGCAAGACATGAGGACAAGGTTCGAAGCGCCCTCCGCCGAAGCGGCGGAGTAGCGCTTTCTTTCTCTTCTGGATCGGCCCCTACTGGCGGATCAGAACTTGCCGGTTTCCCTAAACACTTCGAAGGT
>NZ_RZQG01001785.1:0-461 GCF_003998635.1 Mesorhizobium sp. M7D.F.Ca.US.004.03.1.1 | reverse complement strand
GGTGAAACCCTTTTTACGCAGTGGCAGTTTAGATGATGTGCTTGCATTGGGCGAAAATGGGCAACCGGTTTACGCCTGCGCTCTGCAATTGCGAGAAACATTGCGCATTCGCCAACAGCAACAGGCCGCCGACTGCCTGGCTGTCCCGCAGCCGAACGAAACGGGTACCCGCATTGACTGGTATTCCCCTTTCCCTGGGAAAGTGACCTCCTGGCTGGCAGCGAGTGATGCCCAACTCGCTCAGGCCTTACAGGTGCTGGAACAAAGTCTGGCGACATTTCGTGATCTGGTCGCAAAGACGCAGACCAACCCACACCCCAGCCACCGTCTGTTTGGTGCATTGCTGGCCAGGGCAATGCAAATCCCTGACCCAAACCATATTTATCTGGTCGATGGCAAACCGGTATTGACCTTCTGGGGCTTTATCAAGCCGCCGGCTCAGTGTCAGGATGACCCGCTGG
>NZ_RZQG01001784.1:0-461 GCF_003998635.1 Mesorhizobium sp. M7D.F.Ca.US.004.03.1.1 | reverse complement strand
CCTCCACCCCGACCTGGAACGGCAGCCTGAGGGCGTCGAAACTCTGGCGGATGAAAGCGCGAAAACCACAGCCGTTTTCGTTCATCACCCAGGGAAAGCGCGACAGCGAGGCAAGATCGGCGGGCTTCGGCACACCGAGCCCAGGTGACGCCACCAGCAGCACCGACTGCACGCCGAGATCGTCGCAGACCAGTTCGTCGGGCGGCGCCAAACCCTCGGCGAGGCAAACCGCCACCGCGTCGAGTTCGCTGCGCGCCACCTGCTCCACCAGCCTTGGCGACCAGCCGGAGGTGATGCGCAGCGTCAGCTGCGGAAAGGCAGCGCGCAGGCTATCGAGCGGCAGCGCCAGCGCGGCATCGGAGAGATAGGGCATGATGCCCAGGCGGAACTCGCCCTTGACCTCGCCTTGCGGCGACACGCCGGCCCTGAGATCCTCGAGCGAACGCAGCACGCGCCGGCCG
>NZ_RZQG01001783.1:0-465 GCF_003998635.1 Mesorhizobium sp. M7D.F.Ca.US.004.03.1.1 | reverse complement strand
CCCGAAAATTCGTCACACCGGAATCGACGACAGGAATTCACGCCTCAGATCGACGTTCGTGTCGAAAACGCCGAGCATGCGTTTGGTGACCATGCGGGTGCCGTGCGCGTGGACGCCGCGCGATGTCATGCAGCCGTGCTCGGCTACAAGCACGACGGCCACTCCACCCGGCTGCAGGGCATCGTCGATGGCGCAAGCGATATCATCCGTGAGCCGCTCCTGTATCTGCAAGCGGCGGGCGCAAGCCTCGACAACCCTTGCCAATTTGGAGATGCCCACCACGCGGTTGACGGGCATGTAGGCGATATACGCCTTGCCGTGGATTGCCGCCATGTGGTGTTCGCAGAAGGAATGAAACGCTATGTCGTGCAGTTCGACCGCCTGATCATAGCCGCCGATCTCATCGAACGTCCGTTCGAGCAGCCTCACAGGATCTTGCCGATAGCCGGCAAACCACTCTTCATA
>NZ_RZQG01001782.1:0-465 GCF_003998635.1 Mesorhizobium sp. M7D.F.Ca.US.004.03.1.1 | reverse complement strand
CGGCAAGGATGTTGCTTCGCCCAAGGAACTTGCCCGCCTGATCGGTGCCTATTCGCCCGGCAAGTCCGTTGACGTCACCGTGTGGCGCGACGGCAAGAGCCAGACGATCAAGGTCGATCTCGGCAAGCTGCCGGCAAGCGACAAGCAGGCTTCGAACGACCCGCAGCAGCAGCCCGCCACCGAGGCAAAGCCCGATACCCTCGCCGCGCTCGGCCTCACCGTCACCAAGGCCGAAAACGGCAAGGGGCTGGTGGTGACCGATGTCGATCCCGACAGCAATGCCTCAGACCGCGGCATCCAGGCTGGCGACATCATCAGGGCGGTCAACTCGACCGAGGTGAACGGGACTGGTGACGCCAATAAGGCGATGGCCGATGCGGTGAAGTCCGGCCGCAAGGCGGTGCTGATGCAGATCACCCGCGACGATTCGAACCGCTTCGTTGCGCTGCCCGCCGACAGGGGCTG
>NZ_RZQG01001781.1:0-466 GCF_003998635.1 Mesorhizobium sp. M7D.F.Ca.US.004.03.1.1 | reverse complement strand
GACTTTGTCGATGTCGAGATCATAACCGGGCCGGCGCAACAGCTGGCGACCGGTCATGTGCCCGATGATTGTCGTCCGAGGATTTCCGATCGCCTCGATGATACGCTCCGTCTGTTCCTTCTTTGGCAACTTGAAGCGGCTGTGCACGCTCGCGACGACGAAATCGAACGTCTCCAAGATATCATTCGGGTAATCGAGCGTGCCATCCGCCAGGATGTCCGCTTCGATGCCCTTCAGGATGCGAAATTTTCCATTGTATGCCTTGTTCAGCTGGTCAGCTTCGCGGTGCTGTTCAGCAATCTCCGGTAGTGTGAGGCCGCCTGCGTAGTGAGCGGACTGCGAATGATCGGCGACACCAAAGTATTCGAAGCCGCGCCTGCGCGTGGCCTCGGCCATTGCCTCAAGCGTTTCGGTGCCATCGGATGCGATCGTGTGGGAATGCAAGATGCCATGCAGATCTTCATCC
>NZ_RZQG01001780.1:0-467 GCF_003998635.1 Mesorhizobium sp. M7D.F.Ca.US.004.03.1.1 | reverse complement strand
CCTTGGCGCGGTCGAGATCGAACAGCACGATCGCTTCGGCGCACCAGCAGCCGTTCTTGGTGCCGCCGAAGGAGAGGATGTCGACGCCGCGTTTCCAGGTCATTTCGGCCGGTGTGGTCTCAAGCGCGACCAGCGCGTTGGCAAAGCGGGCGCCGTCCATGTGCAGGGGCACCGAATACTTCTTGGCAATCGCCGAGATCGTCTCGATCTCATTCAGCCCGTAGATGGTGCCGACCTCGGTCGACTGGGTTATCGAAACAGCCATCGGCCGTCCCCAATGGACGATTTCGGGCGCGAAACGGCCAATGGTCCTTTCCAGATTGTGCGGGTCGATCTTGCCCAGCGGGCCATCGATGTCATGCAGGCGCGAGCCGCCGGAAAAGTACACCGGCGCGCCGCATTCATCCTCGATGACATGCGATTCGCGGTGGGCGAAGGAAATGCCGCCCGGCTTGTTGTAAGTGGTC
>NZ_RZQG01000177.1:0-8386 GCF_003998635.1 Mesorhizobium sp. M7D.F.Ca.US.004.03.1.1 | reverse complement strand
GAACATGGCGGATGGCGACAGGAACGTCCAATCGAGGTCGCCGACCGTCTTCAATCTGTCCAGGAAGTCGGCGCCCTTCTGCGCTTCGGCCTTGTAGATCGCCGGGAATTCGGGGGTATCGACCAGCCGCTTGCCGGGCGCGACTTCGAGACTGCCGGCGCCGCCGACGACGAGATAGCGCTTCACGCCGGAGGCCCGCACCGCGGCGATCAGTGTATCGGCATCGCTGTCCAGAAAATGCACCGCGCTGATCACGACATCGTGGCCACGGATCAGGTCGGCCAGACCCTTCTCGTCGAAGACATCGCCCTTCCTGGCCGTCACGCCCGGAAGCGAGACGATCTTTTCCGGGTTGCGCGCAATGCCGGTGACGGTATGGCCGCGATCGGAAAGTTCTCTGAGTAGGCGCGAACCGACAGCACCCGATGCACCAATGAGAGCGACTTTTGCCATATCTATTTCCTTATTCCTTGTTGGAGGTTTTCTGGAGGATGGGATCACGCCGCCGCGATATGGGCGACAAGATTGTCGAAACTGCCGAAGAGCGCGTTCGAACCGATCAGCCAGGGCGCATTGTTGCGGATGACCGCCAGCGAAGGCACGCCATCGGCATGCAGGCGCTGGAACAGCGCGCGGCCACGGCCGACCAGCTCGCGGTGAGCCGTCAGCAATGCATCGGTCGGCGCCTTGAGCATCTCGGCAGCTTCCGCCATGCCGGCGGCGGCGAGCACCTCGGCCACACCACTGGTCGTCACGACATCGCTGCCGTCGACATAGCGCGCCCGCTGGATCGTCTTCAGCGCGGCAAGCCGGCGGCTGGGATATTCCAGGCCGGCGGCGCTGATGCCGAGCGTGGCGGCATGCGAATCGAGCAGGGTCCCGCTGATATCGAGGACATTGCGCCGGTAGGCCGGCGTGAACACTTGTCCGGTCAGGCGCTCGATCCGTTGGTCGTTCGCCCAGGCGTGGGCGGCAAAACCTTCATCCATCGGACGCGCACCGGCGCCGGAGAACAGGCCGGTCGGCAGCAGTTCGACGCGCACGCCGGTGGCCGACAGCCTGTCGAGCATCGGGGTGGCACCATAGCACCAGCCGCAGAGCGGATCGAAAAGATAGGTCACTTCTGAATTGCTCATAATCGCTGCCACCCTTGATCCGGCTGCCGGCTTGGTCGAATGCCTTGGCTCATATGTGGCAGGCGGGGGTCTTGCGATAAATGGCGCCCAATAATACAAACTGTCTGATTCAATCAGACAAAGACTGTCACCTTGGCTGAACTTCTGAACCTCAATCGGCTGGCCTACTTCACCACGGTGATGGAAACCGGCTCGTTCACCGCGGCGGCGGACCGGCTTGGCGTCGCCAAGGCCGTGGTCAGCCATCAGATCGGTAAGCTCGAAGAGGAACTCGGCGCAACGCTGCTGCAGCGCACGACGCGGCGTGTCACACCGACCGAGGAGGGTCGCCTCTTCTATGACCGCGCGATGATCATCCTGCGGGAAGCGGAGGCGGCCTATGGCGAAATCTCGCGCGGAGGCGTCGAACCGAGCGGAACGCTGAGACTGACCGCGCCGCTCGACTACGGCACCAAGATGGTGGCTCCGGTCATGGCGGCCTATCTCAGAACCTATCCGCACATGCGCGTCGATGCCATATTCGATGACGCGGTCAGCAATCTGGTGGACGAGCAGATCGATCTCGGTATCCGTGTCGGCTGGCTCACCGACTCCTCGAACCAGGCGCGGCGCCTGGGTACGATCCGGCAGACCGTGGTGGCGAGCCCTGGCTTCGCGGCAAGCCTGCCGCCCGACGTGACGCCGCGCCAGGCAAGATCGCTGGCCTGGGTCGGCAACGCCCAGCTGCGCGGCATCGGCCAATGGCTGTTTTCCAGGGACAATGAGAGGGTGCTGACCGAGCTCAATCCAATCATCATGTGCGACAAGAGCCCGGCCGCCCTGGCTTGCGTGCTCGCCGGTATCGGGCTCGGCGTGTTTCCGGACTACAGCGTCAGCGACGATATCGCCGAAGGGCGGCTGGTACCCGTGTTTGCCGACTGGAGCTTGCCCACCGGCGGCATCCACGCCGTCTTTCCACCGGCCCGGTTCCGGCCCGCCAAGGTGCGCGCCTTCGTCGACCTGCTCGCGGCCGCGGAGAAAAGGCGATCGCGCGGCGTTGCCATGGCTTGAAGCCGATAGCGGTCAGCGGGCCTCTTGCAGGATCATCTCGGCTGCCTTCTCCGCGATCATGACGACCGGCGAGTTGGTGTTGCCCGAAACGATTGTCGGCATGATCGAGGCATCGACCACGCGCAGTCCGGCAAGCCCGTGAACACGCAGGCCATCGTCGACCACCGCCATGTTATCCGAACCCATCTTGCAGGTGCCGACGGGGTGGAAGATCGTCGTGCCGATATCGCCGGCCTTGCGGATGAGGTCTTCGTCGCTGTCATACTGCGTGCCGGGCAGCATTTCTTCGGGCGCAAAGCGCGCCACGGCGCGGGCCTTCATCAGACTGCGGACATGGCGCAACGAGGCGACGGCCACGGTGCGGTCTCCCTCGGTGGAAAGATAGTTCGGTCGGATCTTCGCCGCCTCCCGTGCATCGGATGAACCCATATGTACGGTGCCCCGGCTTTCCGGTCGCAGATTGCAGACCGACACTGTCACGGCTGGAAAGCGATGCAGCGGCTCGCCCAGCCGGTCGGTGCTCAGTGGCTGCACATGATATTCGAGGTCGGGCGTTGCAAGGCGCGGATCACTCCTGGCGAAGATGCCGAGCTGGCTTGGCGCCATCGACAGCGGCCCGCTGCGCTTGAGCGCGTATTCCAGCCCCATCGACGCACGGCTGACCAGATTGTGGTAGCGCTGGTTGAGCGTCGCGGCATTGGCGACCTTGAAGACGGTGCGGATCTGCAAATGGTCCTGCAGATTTTCACCGACGCCCGGCAAGGCGTGACGGACATCCACGCCAATGCTCGAAAGCAGGTCGGGGCGGCCGACGCCAGAGAGTTCGAGCAGCTTCGGCGAGTTGATGGCGCCGGCTGCAAGGATCGTCTGTCCAGCGCGAACCTGGTGCAGGCGGTCGCCTTGGCGGAAGACGAGTCCGATGACGCGCCGGCCATCGAATTCGAGCCGTTCAGTCTCCGCGCCGAGCACCACGCGCAGGTTTTTGCGCGCCGCTATGCCGCGCAGGAACGCCTTCGATGTGTTCCAGCGGACGCCCTTCTTCTGGTTGACCTCGAAATAGCCCGAGCCTTCATTGGTGCCGGTGTTGAAGTCGTCGGTGCGGGGGATGCCGAGTTCCTCGGCCGCGTCCCGGAAGGCGTCGAGGATCGGCCATGACAGCCGCTGCCGTTCGACCCGCCACTCGCCGCCGCTTCCGTGCATGGCGCTCTTGCCACCATGGAAGTCTTCCGATTTGAGGAAGTAGGGCAGGACATCGTCCCAGCCCCAGCCAGCATTGCCGGCCTGACGCCAGCCATCATAGTCGGCGGCCTGGCCGCGCATGTAGATCATGCCGTTGATCGATGAACAGCCGCCAAGCACCTTGCCGCGCGGATAGTTGAGGCTGCGTCCGTTGAGACCTGCTTCCGGCTCGGTCTTCATCATCCAGTCGGTGCGCGGGTTGCCCATGCAGAAGAGGTAGCCGATCGGGATATCGACCCAGTGATAGCGGTCGCTGCCGCCGGCCTCGAGCAGCAGCACATTGTTGCGCGGATCGGCCGAAAGCCGGTTGGCGAGTACGCAGCCGGCGGAGCCAGCACCGACGATGACGTAGTCGTAACTGCCGAACGGGGACGGTGAAGCTTCGGTCACGTGCGTGCCTGCTGTCCGGCGATGCGCTCCCGCATCGGGCTCATCGCCTGGTTGATCTCGCCGTACAGTCGATACCGCCGTGCATATGCGTCGGCAACTGCCTCGTCACGCACAAAGTGTCGAGCGGCCGCTGTCATGGCGGCGGCACCGGCACTGTAGTCCGCGAAGATGCCGACGCCGGCGCCTGCAGCGATCGCCGCTCCCAGGGCTCCGGTTTCGCGGCTGCGTGCCACGGTAACGGGCACGCCCAGCACATCGGCGAATATCTGCGGCCAGACCGTGCTGCGCGAGCCGCCGCCAGACAGCACCACTTGGTCGAAATCGACGCCCGCTTTGTGCAAAGTCTCGACATGGCGCTTGTGCTCGAAGGCGACGCCCTCGAACCGCGCACGCAGCAGATGTGCTCGGCCGTGCCAGCCGGCGATACTGTGGAAGCCGGCTCGCGCGTGGCCATTCTGTTGCGCGTCATCGAGCCATGCCGCAGGGCCTGGATACGTCCTGCAGCTTTGGTTACGGGACATCAGCGGATCGTGGCGATGAGCGCGCTCCTTATGGTGCGCGAGGCCCCGCGATTACCGGTTTTGATGCAGGATCGTCTCGGCGGCGATGAAGCCCCATGTCAGATTGGGCCCCAGCGTCGTGCCGGCTCCTACGGCGCGGGTGCCGATGGGGTTGGCCATGGCAAGCCCGGCCGCATAGAGGCCGGTGATGATCGAACCGTCCGGCCTCAACACCTGCGCGCGCTCATTGGTGCGAGCGCCGCCCTTGGTGCCGAGGATCGAGCGATTGATCGTCATGCCGACATAGGGCGCTTTGTCGATCGGCTTCAGCCGATTCTCGGGGCCATGCGCCTTGTATGCCTCCCAACCGTTGTCGCCGCGTTGGAAGTCCGCATCGTGCCCCTTCGCGCAAAAGCCGTTCCAGCGGGCGATTGTCTCCTCAAGCGCCGCTGCCGGCAGTCCGAGCTTGGCGGCAAGGCCAGCGATCGTATCGGCCTTCTTGATCCAATCGCGCTCGTAGGAGGCATACCAGCGGAAAGGCAGCGACGTTTTCAGGAAACGATGATCGCCAACGAGATAGCAGGGCAGATGGATCGGCGCGCCGTCCGGCCCGCGCGCATCGATCGCCTCGCCGATGTTGAACGCGTTTTCGCTGACAAAGCGCTTTGCATCGCGATCGACGACGATCGAGTGCGGCTCGGCCTGGAAGGTCATCGGCAAGCCGTGCGATTTTCCCTGGTAGCGCGTCGGCAGGCAGGGATAGACGTTCGCCTGATCCATGCGGTCCAGCTGCGCGCCAACGGAAGCCGCAAGCTTCTGGCCGTCGCCCTCATTGCCGCGCGGACTGCCGATCCGGTCGAAGGCGCCGGGGAAGTGGCGCGCACGCATCTCGGCGTCCCATTCGAAGCCGCCGGTTGCGATCACGACGCCGCGACGCGCGACGATCTTCGTATGTTGGCCCTCGCTCTCCACTTCCGCGCCGGTGATGCGCGAGTCCGGGTCCTGGAGCAGGGTGACGGCACGCGTTCCCGGCTGAAATGTGACGCCGGCATCGAGGCAGCCCTTGATGAGCCCGGTCATGAGAGCCGTGCCCTGGCCGCCGGAATTCGTCAGCCATCGCCATAGAAGCTTCGGCCAGACCTTCAACCCGGCTCGGATAGGATGGTGATAAAGATCGAGGTCAACGATCTCCTGGTAGGTGAAACTGTGGGGAAGGGTTGAGCGGCGCAGGCTCCGTGCAAACTTGCCCAGGATACGGCGGCTGAGCGGCCTCGGCGAGAGCATGCGGCCGTAGAGCTTGCCGCCAGGCGCTTCGGCAAAGGGGTCCGGCTCGTTGATCAGGCGAAAATCGAGCGGCGTGTTGACGGACAGGAAGTGCAGCATGTCCGGAGCGGCCTTGGCGAACGCGCCCCAGAGCGTATCTTCCTTCTGCTCCCACCCTTCGGGCGCGACCGCGCGCAGATAGGCGAGCGCATCCTCGCGGCTGTCGGCGATGCCGGCTTCGGCCGCGACATGGTTGGCGGGTATCCAGACCCCGGCCCCGGACATGGCCGAGGTGCCGCCCAGCCATTCGCTCTTTTCGATGACAAGCACCTTGAGGCCGCCCTTGGCGGCCCGCAGCGCCGCCGAGCAGGCCGCCGATCCCGAACCGATCACCAGAACGTCGTACTCGCCCATCGGCATTCCCCTGCCATCATCATCACGGCACTATAGAGGCAGGAAATTTAATCTGTCTACTATTGTGTCGACACTTTTTGCGCTGTACCCTCTCTTGGTCAGCAGCGTGCCCCGCACGACCTTCGCAGCTCCTTTCGAGAGGCAGAGCCATGGACGACACCCGCCTTCAACCCGCGCCGACAGGCATCCATGTTTCCGGAACCGAAACGCGCGAAAGCTACTGGCAGCCGGTACCGGCAAACGGCCATATCGACGTCGCGCTCGCGCCGCACATCGTCGGCATGGAGCACCCCTTCGCACTGGGCACGCAATCGGTAGCGCCCGGCGGCTATGTTCGCGAACACACGCATGACCGCAACGAAGAGACGGTCTACGTCATCGAAGGCCATGGCCGCGCCGTCATCGACGGCAAGGAATATCCGCTGGAACCGGACAGCGTTGTGTTCCTGCCGAAGAATGTCCGTCACATGTTCATCAACGATGGCGACACGCGCCTTCGCTGGATCTGGTTGATCGTGCCGAACGGGCTTGAGGACTTCTTTCGCCTGATCGGCAAGCCGCGCAAGCCCGGCGACCGTGTGCCCTCCAATTTCCCGCGCCCGGAAAACGTCCTGGAAATCGAGCGCAAGACAGTGTTCGGGGCAGACCTCGCCGACAAGTTCGATCCTCTGAAACAGAACCCCTGAAGAAGCCTCGGATGGTGACGCTCGGCCTCATCGGCTTCGGCACGATCGCGCGCGAGATCGTCTCCGCTTTCCCGCAGGACTCATGTCGCTGGGTAGCGCTGACGCGCGAAGGCGCCCGCCCCGCAGTGCCGGCGAATGTCAGCGCTGTCACGCGGCTGGATGCGCTGATCGAGGCGCGCCCCAGGGCGGTGGTGGAGGCGGCAAGCCAGCAGGCAGTCGCCGCCTATGTGCCGGCGCTTCTCGACGCCGGCATCCCGACCATGATCGCTTCGATCGGTGCGTTCTCCGATCCGATACTTGCCGCCCGATTGACCGATGCTTCGCGCAACAGCGGCGCGCGCTTGATCCTGCCGTCAGGCGCGTTGGGCGGCCTCGACTATCTCAGGGCGATAGCGGCCCTTCCCGAGGCGCGGGTGCGCTACACCTCGCGCAAGCCGCAGGCAGCCTGGAGAGCCGAGCTTGCCGCCCTTGGCCTGTCAGCCGAGCACGAAGCAGTATCGCTCTTCGAGGGCACGCCCGCGCAAGCGGCAAAACTCTATCCGAAAAACCTCAACGCCGCCTTCGCCGTGGCGCTCGCGGCAGGCATCGACAAGGTCACCGTTAGCGTGGTTGCCGATCCGAGAGCCACCGGCAACACGCATGAAATCGAGGTCGAGAGCTCCGCCGGCAGCGCTTCCTTCCGCCTCGTCAACGCGCCCTCGCCCGGCAATCCCAAGACTTCGGCGCTGACCGCGCTCAGCCTCGTCGCGGCGCTTGGCGAGTTGCTCGACAGGGAGGGCCGTCACTGATGCCCTTCTTCACCGCCGCCGATGGCTGCCGCATCCACTACGAGACATCAGGCGGCCATGGCCCGCGCCTCATCCTCATCCCGGGGCTCGGCGGTGACGGAAGATTCTGGGCTGGTGTGGTACGCCTGCTCGAGGCCGACCATCGCATCATCGTCACCGACCATCGCGGCGCCGGCCGCAGCGATCGCCCGGAAAGCCCCTGCTCCATTCCCCTGATCGCCAGCGACATTGCCGGCCTCCTGGTGCAGACGGGCGGGCCCGCCCATATTGTCGGGCATTCCACCGGTGGCGCCATCGCGCAGGTGCTGGCGCTCGATCATGCGGAACTCGGCCTGAGCTATACGATCAGTAGTTCCTGGGCGCGCGCCGACAGCCGTTTCCGCACGCTCTTCAGCGCCCGCGCCGAGCTGCTGGAGGCCGGCCTAGCCGAGACCTACCAGCGCCTAGGCCATGTGCTCTGCCACGAGCCGTCCTACCTTGATACCAATGCCGGGCAGCTTGAAGCTGCCGTCACCGCCGCCCCCCGCACCCTGGCGCCGTTGACGGTGAGCGCCGCGCGCGTGCGCATGCTGCTCGACCACGACCGCCTTGACGATCTGCAGCGCATCGACGCCCCGGTCCAGGTGATTGCGGCCGCCGGCGATATCCTGACGCCATCAGCCCTTTCAGAGGCGATCGCCGCTGCGATACCGGGTGCCCGGTTTGTTTCAGTTCCCGGTGCGCATTTTCATCCCCTCGCCGACCCCGAAGGTTTTGCCGCCATCATTCGTCGTTTCATTGCCAAGGCCGACAGCAAACATCATGACCGCTGAAATCGCCCCCGCACTCATCGACCCGCGCCTCAAGCCTGGCGCCGACCGCCTCGCCGAAGGACGCACCAGGGCGCGCGACTGGTGCCTCGGCAGCTGCCGCTTCCTTAC
>NZ_RZQG01001779.1:0-469 GCF_003998635.1 Mesorhizobium sp. M7D.F.Ca.US.004.03.1.1 | reverse complement strand
ACCCAGCACCTAGTCGAACTGATCGGCAAGGCCGAAAAGGGCGAGAACTTCTACGAAACCAACCTGTTCGACGGTTCCGAAGACGCCAACAAGGTGATGACCACCACCGTCGTCGTCGGCAAGAAAACCAATTCCGACAAGGCCGACCCGGAGGCTCCGGCACTGGCGAAGCTCGCCACCGACAAATACTGGCCGGTCGACATCGCCTATTTCGACGACACCGACAAGACAGGCGAAGAGGTGCCGGAATACCGCATCAGCTTCAAGCTGCATGAGAACGGCATCACCCGCGATCTCGTCATGGACTATGGCGACTTCTCGATGACCGGCAAGCTGGTCAACCTGTCGCTGTTCGACCAGACGAAACCCTGCCCGGCAAAATAGGGCTTCATCCGGCCGGTTGATTAACCTCGGCACGGCGTGGCCGTGTCGAACGACTTGAACGTGCCGCAATCGTCTCTCAACCTCT
>NZ_RZQG01001778.1:0-470 GCF_003998635.1 Mesorhizobium sp. M7D.F.Ca.US.004.03.1.1 | reverse complement strand
GCGATGGCCGACTTGGTTGAAGCGGCCAAGCTTCTTGATGTCGATATGGATCATCTCGCCGGGATGCTCACGCTCGTCGCGCCGGATCGGTTCGGCCGGCTCGATGTCGCTCAGCCGCGACAGTCCGGCACGCTTGAGAACCCGGCTGACGGTGGCGGGCGAGACGCCAACCTCCATGGCGATGTGCTTGCCGGTCAGCCGCTGGCGGCGCAAGGCGACGATGCGCTCGGCCACGGCGTGCTCGGTCATACCCGGCATGACGTTTGGGCCGCGACGAGCGGTCAGCCATGCCCGCCTGGCCCTCGGCCTTGTAGCGCTCGGCCCAGCGCGCCACGATCTTGGCCGACACGCCATACGTGCGAGCCGCATGGGCTTTGGGAAAAAGCCCCTTCTATCACCGCCAGCGCCATCTCCTCTCGACGCAGCGGCGTGAGACGGGCATTCTTGTGGATGTTCATTCGGACCCTCCG
>NZ_RZQG01001777.1:0-472 GCF_003998635.1 Mesorhizobium sp. M7D.F.Ca.US.004.03.1.1 | reverse complement strand
ATCTCGGAGAGAGGCACCCTTTCGTCGTCATAACGAATCGCGTCGTAAAGGGATTTCGTCTGGTCGAGTTCAGGCTGGAACCCATGCAATGAAGAAAGCGACGCCTGCGGATCGAGATCGACCGCTAGGACACGGTGACCGGTAAGCGCAAGGTATTGGGCGAGGTGGGCAGCTGTAGTGGTCTTCCCGCTGCCTCCCTTGAAATTAACCACAGCTAAAATCTGAAGCTTCTCGCTGGGCCGCCGATGGGGAACATACATGCGGGCGTCAGATCGACCGTACTGGTCCAGATACTGGCGCAGCTCAAGCATCTGTTCAGCAGTGTAGGAACGTCTGCCCGACGTCGAGGTTTCAGGCACCGGTCCCTTTCCTTCCAGATGCAGTTTCTTCAGATGGCTCTGGGAAACGCCCAGATACGTGGCAACCTCCGCCAGCGAGAACGAACGAAGATTTTTCTTCGCGTGGGGAGGGA
>NZ_RZQG01001776.1:0-473 GCF_003998635.1 Mesorhizobium sp. M7D.F.Ca.US.004.03.1.1 | reverse complement strand
CACCACCACCGCGCCGCTTCCAGTCCTCCTCCTCTTCCGGCCGAAAACCGGCAAGCGTGGCGCCATAGACCATGATCGGGGCGCTAGCGGCTTTGGCCGAGCTCGCAGCCGCGGCGGACTTCGGAGTCTTGCTGGAGACGGAGCTCCCGACCACTCCTGTCCCTCCCGGCGACGAACGAGGAGGGTTCCTGCCGCCACTGACCATCGAGCCGGCGTGCCCTTGCCCGAGGCGTCCGCCGCCACCGGTCCGCTCATAACTCTTCATCGCCTGGAATTCGCTGGCCTCGCGTCGGGCGCCCGTCAGAGACTTGTCATCGTCCAGGTCCTCACGCTTCACACCGGGCCCGCCTCGAAGATAGCGTTCGATTTCGGCCGCGTAGCCAGCAAGACGACCGCTCATGCCCTGGCCTCCCTCGCCTTGCGGGACCCGCCAGTCATCGCCTTCAGTTCCTCGCGAAACTGCCGCACGAGGT
>NZ_RZQG01001775.1:0-474 GCF_003998635.1 Mesorhizobium sp. M7D.F.Ca.US.004.03.1.1 | reverse complement strand
GCTTAGGTGAGTGACGGGAACGCGATCCGGAAGTGTCCGACGCTTCTCGGCATAGAGGCCTTTCAGGACCGAAATTGCCGCAAGAAGCGGATCGTGGCGGCGCGCTGAGCGGAACGTGAACGCCTGTAGGAACGCACCGGCATATTTGTTGACGGTCGCATATTGCTCTGCCGCCAAGGTCAAGGGTGACGCCTCATTGTCTTCGACCATCGACTCAAGCTCAGGCTTGATTCGGAGCAGGCGGTGCCACCCGACTTCCTGATCGAGAACCTCCAATGCGTTCCGGCCATAGTCGTTCGCGGATTGGAGAGCAGTGATGGTTTGGAGGAACATGCGCAGCGCCTTGGCGGTATCCGGCCTGCAGTCCATGTGCCGCTGCTTCTTGCGGTTATTGGCTTGCGAGAACAGCCGACCTATCAGCTTGATGAACATCGACACTGCATCGTCCGTGAGCTTCTGGCCGAGCTTGATAAT
>NZ_RZQG01001774.1:0-474 GCF_003998635.1 Mesorhizobium sp. M7D.F.Ca.US.004.03.1.1 | reverse complement strand
TGGCCCTGCTGAGCCATGGCGCGATCATAGGCTGCCGATCCGAGCTTGATGCCCTGATTGGATAGCCGTGTTGCCAGCGCATCCTGTTGTTGCGCCAGGATGGGATCGAGCCGTTCCTTACCGAGCTGGAGCAGGCGCGCTTCGGTGGCATCATTCGAGCCGTCGAATGGCTTGGCCATATAGTCGTTGAGGAACGACGATTGGTTATTGGCCAGCGTACCGAGGTTCAGTTGCGCCTTGTCGGTCTGATCCTTGATCGCCTGCTGTGCCGGCGAAAGGGTCGTCGTCGCGGTGCGCGTCGGGATTTGATAGGTCTTCCCCGTATAGGGATCGGTGATCGACTGCGAACCGTTGTCGGTATAGGTAATCGTGCCATCCGGGCCGACCTGATTGGCGTTGTTCAGATACGAATTCGCGATAGCCGTCGAGATGTTCGTCCCGGTCGACGCCGCAGAGGTATCTTTGGGATTGGGC
>NZ_RZQG01001773.1:0-475 GCF_003998635.1 Mesorhizobium sp. M7D.F.Ca.US.004.03.1.1 | reverse complement strand
GGACAACGTGGAGAAGCTGCTCGACGTCATGCTCTGGAATGGCAGCGTCGGCGTTTTGGACAACGGCGCTCCAAAATACATCTTCGACTCGGGGTATAAGCGCCAGTATTTGGCGGCCTTGGTCAAGGCAAACGAGGGTGTCCAGCTCACGCTGCATCCCACTCTCGTTGCCGCCTTGGGCTCTGCGGTTTAGATCGGCAGACCCCCATCGCCGTGCTCGGTAGGCTCAGGGCCGAATGCGGATAACCGTCTTTCCCGCACGCCGCTCGGTTAAGTTGAAGGTGGCGATGGCATCGTCAAGGCTCGAGACCTTGCCGATATTCGTCCGCAGCCGACCGTCCCGGACCCGTTGAACGATCTCCCAAAGCTGGCCTCGATCAGCCTCGACGACGAAGTCAAACGCCAGGCCATCCGCTGGCCGCACGTCGGTAGGCCCGACGACGGTCACCAGCATGCCTCCGGCCCGGATCAGCGC
>NZ_RZQG01001772.1:0-475 GCF_003998635.1 Mesorhizobium sp. M7D.F.Ca.US.004.03.1.1 | reverse complement strand
TCTCTCGACCGCATTTCGCGGCTCCTTGAGCGGCTTGATAATCCGCAGGACCGGCTGCCGCCGGTCATCCACATCGCCGGCACCAACGGCAAGGGTTCGTGCGCTGCCTTTTCGCGCGCCCTGCTCGAGGCAGCGGATTACCGCGTCCATGTCCACACCTCGCCGCATCTGGTCAACTGGCACGAGCGCTACCGGCTGGCCGCCGATGGCGGCGGCAGGCTGGTCGAGGACCGGGTTTTCGCCGATGCCATCGCGCGCGTCGCCAGGGCCAATGAAGGCGAGACAATCACCGTCTTCGAGATCCTCACAGCCGTCACCTTCCTCTTGTTTTCCGAACACCAGGCCGACGCCGCGATCATCGAAGTCGGGCTCGGCGGCCGCTTCGACGCGACCAATGTGGTCAAGGAGCCGGCCGTGTCGGTGATCATGCCGGTGTCGCTCGACCATGAGGCCTATCTTGGCGACCGTGTCGAAC
>NZ_RZQG01001771.1:0-475 GCF_003998635.1 Mesorhizobium sp. M7D.F.Ca.US.004.03.1.1 | reverse complement strand
CCGACCTGCACCCGCTCGACCAGTTCCGGGCCTTCAAGACGCTCAGCGACCAGGGCCTCGATCCGGAGGAGATTGGCGCCCGCTTCTTCGTATCGCCGGCGACCGTAAGACAGCGTCTGCGGCTGGCATCGGTATCGTCAACGCTTCTCGAGCTCTACGAGAAGGACGAAATCCGGCTCGAACAGATCATGGCGTTTTCGATCTCCGACGATCATGCGCGCCAGGAGCAGGTCTGGGAGCGGATCTCCAGCTCGCACACGCAGGAACCGTATTACATCAGGCGTCTGCTGACGGAGACCACCGTTCGCGCCGATGATCGCCGTGCCGTCTATGTCGGCGCCGAAGCCTATGAGGCTGCCGGCGGGGTCATCCTTCGCGATCTCTTCGAGCAGGATTCCGGCGGCTGGTTCCAGGATGCCGCACTCCTCGAGCAGCTTGTCTTCGACAGGCTGAAGGTGGATGCCGAGGCGATGCG